>DASWNS010000155.1:0-35414 GCA_036399115.1 Pyrinomonadaceae bacterium
TGTCACCCGTACTCAACAAGTTCTCCGCGAGGCTCAATCTTTTCTCTGCGGCTTCCGGAAGGTCCCACAAGTTGACTTTAGAAAGTTCGGATTCAGTCTCAGCCTGAGCTGTTTTCAGCTTCCGAAGAAACTCTTCGCCGAGTAAGTGATCACGTCTGGCTACCAGCTTTAAGACTTCCCCGCGCAGGTTAAGACGCATCTTGCTTTCCCGGTCGGCTGTCTCCGCCGCTTCCCATGCTTCTCGGAAAACCACGCGCCCCTGCTCGGCATCAACGTCCCACAGCGCGTCCGCAATTCTCGCTAGAGAGCGTGTGCGCAACTTCGAATCGCGAAAACTGCGTGCCTCGCCGCCCAATGAGAACAGGAGCGAACGGGCTTGCGATTGGCGTCCCTTTTGAATGCGGTCGGCTTCCGCTCTGGCGTCGGATTTATCTGTGCCGGCAGCGTTGCGGAGAGGAGCTTTCAGCTTCGTGGCCGGTGACTGGGCGGAAGCAGAATGTGTGAAGAAAATTAAGCTCGCACCAACAATGACAGACAGACGGGAACGGTACATGGCTACTCCTCGCAGGTGGAATAGACTCTAAGGTGGAATAGACTCTAAGTGCGATTCCACCCATGCTTACTGAAAGAATCAATCATGAGTCCGCACGAAGCTATCACTTCGATGGTTTCTAATGCAATATAAAATCGGTGCTAGAAGACTCAATATCTTGTCTAGTCGGAAAGTTTTTGCAACCCGACCGTTACCGCGAGCGCATAGCAGGAGTCATCCATATAATACGAATCGCCGCACGAAGCATAGCGACAAATCTATTCATAGCAGATCGCCTTTTTTTCATATTGAAGGCTGAATAGCATACGTATGAACATTCCTATTGACACTAATTTGAGGCGAGTGTAACCTGCGCCCGTTCCTGTTAAGAACATGCGTCGGCGAGTCTCATCCCTCGTTGGCTGCACGATTAAGCTCGTGAAGGGTAAATCAACTCGGTTCCTTCTGTAGTAGCTATTCTCTCTTAAATAAATAAGCGCGCTTAACTTCGCCCTTGGAATTTGTTCGAGGCGATAACGGACTGACAACCGTTTTCGTTTTGCGCGAAGAGGCATAAAAATCAACGTCGCATGCGTGCGTGCCGCTACTCGTGCGGCTGATGAGCAATACTGCCTCCGGTTCCCTTTGGCTCAGAAGTGTATCGCCGTTAGAGCTTTCATATTGTCGCAGACAAAAGCGACTCAACCCGGACATACGCCCGTTTTCTATGAACCGTAGCATCTGCCATCTTATCTCGTTGTCTCTGAAATCAACGTCAGGCATTGCTGACGGCTGCATCGTGTCTACAGGCCACAACTGCCCGGTATTCAAACTCTGTAACTCACTCCGGGCGGAATGCTCTGAAACGCTAACCATAGCAGACTCTTTCCGACGCGTTATAAGTCAGAATTTGAATGCTGCTTTCTGTCCTCAACCTCACAGTTAATCCGACCTTACGCGGATTACTCAGGCGGGAGTAACGCTCCCGATAAGGAGAACCTCATGTCCAGACGTAAATTGATGCTTATCTTCACGGTCACGATAGTTGCCCTATTAGTGACCGCAATGCTGATGCCGGCTTTACCGCTTGTTCCGGCCTCGCTTGCTCAGACCACGAGCCGTGATATTAACGGTTCATCCGACCGCGCGCCCGAAGATTTGGACGCAAGATTTGAGAATGCCGAAGCGCATGACAAGGAGTCCATTGAAGCCGCCCCTTACGCGGCTGACGATAGCGAAACAACGACCGACACTTCCACTGCTGCCGCGCCGGGTGCGAAACTCTATCCGATTCCCGTTCCACTGCCCGGCGGTCTAGGTCACGTGGCTAACGGAGTAGGAACGCGCAACGCAGGCTACGGCACTATCCGGCTGCGCGGCGTGCCTCCCGGTTCAGTTCGCGTGGGCGCATATCTCTACTGGGGCACGATCCAGAATACTCCGCCCCCAACCCAGACCATTCTCTTTAACGGTGTGAAAGTGACGGGAAGGCTTATCGGGACGGGGCAGAGTTGCTGGTGTGGCGGAGTCTTCGCCGCCTATCGCGCCAGCGTCATCGCGTTGGTTAACCCCGCGATCAATGCCGATTACCGCGTCTCCAACATGCCGAGCGCAGTCACGAATGGTAGCGACCCATGGAACTCTCCGTGCCTGCTGCCACTTTCCCAGGGCGCGAGCCTCGTGGTCGCTTACGCTCACAACAGCATTCCGCCTGCGGCGCGACTCTTTATCAACGACGGCGCGGTCTTCTTCGCTAACGGCGCGGTCAACATTTTCAACCAGCTTCCCATGCCGGTTGTACCTTACACACGAGTCAGGCACACGCGCCTCGGCGCCGATGGTCAAGTCGGCGGCAGCACCTTCTCCAATCTTCCGATTACTAATGAAAGAACGTTCCTCGGCGTTCCCCTGACACAGATTAAAGGAGCTGGCTCGCCCTTCAATGGTGATTCTGATTGGAACGGCGATGACGGGGTGCCCCTGAATCAACTCTGGGACACTCATACCGATTCGTTCAATAAAGCGCTGGTGCCATTCGGCGTGTTCAACTATAACGTCACATACACGGCAAACGGTGACTGCATCTACGCGGTGGCTCACATCTTGAACACCTACTGAAATTGCAGCGACGAAAAGCATGAAGTGAGGCGGCAGGTTCCCACGGGTCTGCCGCCTCACTTTGCGAGGTGGCATTGCGAAAAATATTTTGGCCGCAATTAGTTGTACTGGAGAATCTGCCGCCGCCTCAATATCTTGTGTAGTCGGAAAGTTTTGCAACACTACCATTTTTTGCAACACTACACAGAAACCTTGTTATCCCATTTTGTTTTACTCTGAATCATGGCCTGCTCTCCAAGTTTCATTCTGAAACACCCCTTTCATCGTTCCCTTCTTTAGCTTCCTCTAAAGTCATTGTCCCATACGGCTTTAAGTTTGAGGGACGTGTGGAACGGCCTTTGCACTATTGATCGCGCAAGCCGGATAAATTCTTAATGTAGAGAGCTCACAGCAACTCTGATGAAGTGGGAGGCCAGACATTGTTGCTTCCGGCTAGCGTCGTCTCAGCCATTTAACGACCAAATCACAGGTATAGACGGTTAGCGCTTCCGCGAAGATTTCAGGGGTGAGGGTGCGAGACGATTAGGGTGCGACACTGCCGCGCGTGTCGCGACGCAATTTCTTCAGAATTCTTTCTCACAAAAAACTCATAGGGGATTTTAATGAAGCTGACCAAAGTTCTCCTGCTATCACTCTGCCTGTTCATGCTGGTGCCCCAACTCGCGCGTGGACAAAACCTCAACTCCCACGGTCGCCTCCGCAAAAGCGACGCTGCCATCTCCGATAGTTACATCGTCGTCTTTAATGACAGCGTTGCGCCCGCTCGCGTCCAAGCCTTCGCCGCTCAACTGGCGCGCGAGCATCGCGGTACGCTCGGCTTCACCTACCAGAACGCCGTCCTCGGCTTCTCCGTCCAACTGAGCGAGGCGCAGGCCGTCGCGCTCAGCCACAATCCGCACGTCGCCTACGTCGAAGAAGACGCGTTGGTGGAGGGCGCGGCCACGCAGACGGGCGCGACATGGGCACTCGACCGCATCGACCAGCGCAGCCTCCCGCTCGACACCACCTACTCATATCTCAATGCGGGCACGGGAGCCAACGTCTATGTCATCGACGGCGGCATTCGCCTGACGCACCAGGAGTTCGGCGGGCGCGCACTGTTCGCCTACGACAACGTGGGCGACGGGCGCAACGGCGTGGACTGCAACGGACACGGCACGCACGTGGCGGGCGTCATCGGCGGCAAGACCTACGGCGTGGCGAAGGATGCGAAGTTGTGGGCGGTGCGCGTCCTGAACTGTCTGAATCAGGGCACGACGGCGCGCGTGTTGGCGGGCATTGACTGGGTGGCCGCGAATCACGTCAAACCGGCGGTGGCGAACCTGAGTTTCATCACCGTCGTGGGCAGCGACACGATTGACCTGTCCGTGCGGAAGCTGGTGGCGGCTGGCGTCACCACGGTTGTTGCAGCGGGCAACAACACGGGCGAGGCGAGTTTGCGTTCGCCCGCACGGGTGACGGAAGCGATCACGGTGGCGGCGAGTGACCAGAATGACAATCAAGCGCCGTTCTCGAACTACGGGGCGGCGGTAGACGTGTATGCGCCGGGAGTGGACATCGTCTCGGCGTCGCACTTCGACGACGTTTCAACGAGCGTGCGTTCGGGCACGTCGTCGGCTGCGCCATTCGTCGCCGGACTCGCCGCGCGTTATCTCGCCGCGCGTCCCGGCGACCCACCCGCCGCCGTTAGTCAGGCCATCATGAATACCGCGACGCCTGACAGAGTATCCGGCCTCGGTGCTGGCTCGCCGAACCTGCTTGCGTATGCGGGCATCACCTTCGGCGACGACTTCAATGACAACGCGCACGACGCGTCCAAGTGGAACGCGCCCTACACCGGGGTTAATCTCGCTGGCGCTGAGTTCGCCCCTGACCAACTGCCCGGCACCTATGGAACCCATTACATTTATCCCACGCGTGCTGAAGTCGATTACTTCACCGGCAAGGGCATGAACGTCTTTCGTCTGCCCTTCTTGTGGGAGCGGCTACAACGTACTCAATTCGGTGATTTTGATGCTGCCGAACTAGCGCGCATTGATGATTTCGTCAATTACGCGTCCGGCAGAGGCGCGTCGGTCGTGCTCGACCCGCACAATTACGCGCGCTACAACAATACGGTCGTCGGGATGGGTATACCGACCAGTGCGTTCGCTGATTTCTGGAGTAAACTGGCGTCCCGCTACAAAGGAAACAGCCGCGTAATTTTCGGTTTGATGAATGAGCCGAACGGTATGGCGACCGAACTCTGGCGTGATAATGCGAACGCCGCCATACAAGCCATTCGCAACGCCGGAGCCGCTAATCTGATACTTGTTCCGGGCAACGGCTGGACCGGCGCCCATAGCTGGAATCACACATGGTACGGCACGCCGAACTCGCAGGTAATGCTCGGTATTAACGACCCCGGAAACAACTACGCTTTCGAGGTGCACCAATATCTGGACAGCGATTTTTCCGGTACGTCTGACCAGTGTGTCAGTTCAACGATAGGTTCGGAGAAACTCGTCGAGTTTACCAACTGGCTCAGGCAGCACGGCAAGCGCGGCTTCCTCGGCGAATTTGCGGGGGGGCGCAACGATACCTGCGCTGCCGCCCTGGATAATATGTTGACTTACATTGACAACAATACGGATGTCTGGCTGGGTTGGACGTATTGGGCGGCAGGACCATGGTGGGAGGAATACATCTTTACTTTAGAACCCGTTAATGGTGCAGACCGCCCGCAGATGCTGCCTTTGACCGGGCACTTCGCCAGCCCTTCCGGCGGGATGCCACCTCCAACACCGGCGAGCGGCACAGGACTCAAAGGTGACTACTACAATTCCATTAGCCCTACGGGCGCAGTCGCTTTCACGCGCACGGACGCAACCGTTAACTTTGACTGGGGAAGCGATCCGGGGGCGGGCGTCAGTTCCGACAACTTCTCGGTGCGTTGGACAGGGCAGGTGCGACCCCTGTACTCGGAGACTTATACCTTCTACACCGTTAGCGATGACGGTGTGCGCCTGTGGGTCAATGGCACACAGGTCATCAATAACTGGGCGGATCATCCGGCAACAGAAAACAGCGGCACCATCACACTTACTGCCGGACAACGCTACGACATTCAAATGGAATTCTACGAGCGTTCCGGAGGAGCCGTGTCCCGTCTCTCGTGGGCAAGCCCGACCCAAGCCAAGCAGATCATTCCGGCGAGCCAACTCTACCCGGCGACCGTCTCACAGCCTAATCCGCCGCTTGTGCTCGATGATTTTGAAAGCGGGACGCTCACGAAGTGGAATACATTTGCGGGCACGGGGTCGAACATTACCGGCGGCGTCTTCGCTCCAGCTCAGTCCGGCAACTACGCGATGACCGTGAGCTACAACGTCGCGGACTGGGGCGGGATTGAGCAGGTGTTCAATGCCAGCCGCAACTGGAGCGGCTATACCTATCTGGACTTCTGGTTCTACGGCAACAACTCAGGTAACAGGTTCCGTGTGGAACTTTACGACAACGGCACTTCGGCAGGTTTGGCGGAACGCTTCGAGTACCAGTTCGTTGATGACGCAAGCGGGTGGAGACGCTTTACTATTCCCCTTAACTCCTTTACGCGCCGGGCTGATTGGCAGCCGAGCGGAGCGCCTAACGACGGGCTGACGCTGACGCAGATGTGGGGCTTAAACTTCTCACCTTTGGGCGGCAGCAACTCATTCAGGATGGACCAGGTACAACTCACTTACTATAGCTAATTGCGTTTGAGTGTGACCTGATAACCGCAATGCGTGAACCAACCGGAGCAGTCGCCTCGGGTCACAAGTTGGAGCGCAGCGACGAGTGCATCATTCAACTCTTCGGCTGTTCTGGCTTTGGCCGACCGCATCGCTGTTTTGATCTTTGACCACATCAACTCAATGGGTGAAAAGTCCGGTGAGTAGGGCGCGAGCCACAGCACTTGTGCGCCGCACTCTGCCGCCACGATTTCCAGTCGGCTAGCGCGATGTGCCGAGAGGTTGTCTAACACCAGCACGTCGCCTGGCCGGATAGTCGGGCGCAAGACCTGCTCAATGTAGGCATTGAAGGTGTCGGTATCGACTGCCCCTTCGACTGTCGTCGTCGCTTCCGCACCCTCAAGCGACACGGCGCTGATGATGGAAGTCTGTGGCCCGTAGTTGCGTGGTACGCTCTCCCTGACTCGCTGGCCGCGCGGAGCACGCCCGTACAAGAACTCATACAACTGTACCTGTTAGTCTGCGACTTCTACGATAACCAGCCCGACTTGAAAGATCAACGCTTGAGCAACTTCAAGCCGCGTTGCACAGACGAAGAACTCGTCACTATGTTTTTGTTCGGTCACTTGCAAGGCTTGCAGCAACAACGGCGCATCTATGAATAAGTGCGTCGCCACTGGCAGAAGTGGTTTCGCACTGTGCCCAGTTATCAAGCCTTCAACCGCCGCTTAAACGAACTCGTTCCGACTTTCGAGCACCTGATCACCAAGACGCTCTCTACTGGCGTCGGACAACTCGCGCCGTCGGCTGACCGCCTGATTGATTCGATGCCTGTCATGTTAGCCAAAGGCACGAGGAGCAGCCGGGCACGAGTCGCGGCGGAAGTCGCGGACAAAGGGTTTTGTGCCAGCAAGTCGAGTTACTATTACGGCGTTAAACTGCACGTTATCGCTTTGCGGCGCACAGCAGTTGCCGCTGCCTGCGCTCTTGCACCTGAGCCGCGCTTCGCAGCACGACTTGGCGGCGTTGCGCGAACTCAACCCAGACTTGGGCGCGTGTGCTCTCTTCGGTGATAAAGCCTATGCGGATGAAGAGACGAAAACGGTCTTTGCTCGACGCGGCACACATCTGGTGACGCCCGACAAGCGAAAGCGCAATGAGGCAGTGACCGCCGCTCCGGCGTTGTGGTCGCGCTTTGTCTCCGGCGTCCGGCAACCGCTGGAGAGCCTCTTCGGCTGGTTAATTCAAAGAACCGATATTCAGGACGCGTCACGAGTGCGTTCAACCAAAGGCTTGCTCGTGCATTGTTACGGCAAACTCGCGGTGGCTCGTCTGCTCTTAACTTTCTACTCTTGATTCACATTATGAGTATGTATGCGAGCGCTAACAACTGGCATCTGCTGTTATTTTTCTCCGAATCTAAAGGTCAGACCGATTGTCACGCCGGAGGGATAGCCCGGCGTTGCATGGATACGTTGCGCGGGAGCGTCGCCGGGGCGCAACCGCGACTCGAAGAAATTCTGCGTCTCGAAGTAGCGTTTGTTGAAAATATTATCGACCGCGAAATTGATATCGACGAAGCGGCGCAACCGTTTGCTGACGTAGAGGTCAACCACGTCCAAGCCGACCGCGCGGATACGTGCATCAAGCGGATCGAGACGGTAGTTTCCGGTGTGCCTGTAACGAAGCGACCCGGCGAAGCCGCGATAGTTCGAGAGCGTGAAACTGGCGTTCGCCACCGTGTGCGGCGCGCCGTCCACGTACTCGCGCGGTCGTGTGCCCCGGAAGAAGGCGTTCATCACCTGCGTGATGCCGCCGTTGAAGGATAAATAGCCGGTGATCGCTATCGAGTTCTTGATCTCGAAGCCGGATGAGCGGCCCGGCCCCGCGAACTCGATTGAGCCGTCGTCAGGTATATAGACCTGCTGGTTCGAAGTGTCGATCAGGAACAGGTTTGTGGTCAGGGAGAACCGCTTATAGTTGTGGGACGTGCCGATTTGATAGAAGTCTGTCGTCGCCACCTTCGGGTTATCAGGTTGTTGCACGACGCCGCGCGCGTCCTGACTACTGATGCCGCGCCCGTAGTTGAAGTGGAAGGTCGCCGGAAAGGAGTGCGATGGCACGTAAGCGACGCTGGCTTTCGGCTGAAGCCGCCCGTCGCTCTGCCTGCCGGAGAAGACCAGCCTGATCTTGTCAACGACGCTGAAACGGAAATTATCGTATCGCAGGCCGCCTTCCAGGTGCAGATGGCCGCCCATGAGATCGAGCGTTTGCTGTATGTAGCCTGCCGTGTTGGTCACACGCGCGTCCACACTGGTGAGGAGAAAGCAGGGGCTATTGAATTTGTCTGGCAGTCCCGGCTGGCCGGGATTGCCGTCGAACGGGCAGTCCGTCAGTGACGCGCGCGTCACTTCCGCGCGGTTCGGGTTGCGACCGATGGAGGGGTAGAGGCCAACGTTGGTCTGGAAGGATTGTACGTTGCCCCCCAGCGTCAGCAGTCCACGCCCGCCGGAGAATGTATAGGGGCGTAGATACTGCGCGTTCGCTCCCTCCTGCAAGCGCGAGTCGTGTTGTTGAATCTCGTCGCCGAACTCCGGGTCAGCGAGAAAGAAAGTGAAGTTCGACCACAGGTCGAAGAGCGAGCGGGTCACGTAGCCGTCAATCTTAAAGAGGCTTTGGCCACCGAGTTCGCGGCGGTAATACATGCCAACCGTGCCTGAACGCACGCGCCCGCCGTTATCGGGGTCGATGAACCCGAAGCGGTCGAGGCGTCTGGCTGCTACCTCGTCGAGCGGTATCTGCCCCGATGAAAAGAAGACGTTGCGCCCGAAGTTGAACTTAAAGCCGAGCGCCGAGTTGGCGTCGAGCGTGCGCGTGTAATTGCCGGTCAGGTTGTCGCGCTGATAGCGCAAGGGACTGATGAAAGGCCCGTCGGTGCGCGACGCCTCATAGGCGAGGAAGCCGGACGCTTTATCCAATTTCGGACTGTAAGCGAAGAAGCCGCGGAAGGTGTCGAACGAGCCGCCTTGCAGACGCGCAGCGAACTCATCCGGCAGCGACTCTTTAGTGCGGATATGGACGACACCGAGGCCGGAAAAGTCGCCGTACTCTGCGCTAAAGGGGCCGTTCAGAATGTCCACCCCGGCGACGAGTTCGGGCGTGAGGCTCTTGAGCTGGCCGAGATACCCTTGGCCGTGTCCCTGCGTGCCGAAATTCTGCTGCACATCATCAACCAGAACTTTCAGCCCGCCGCCTACGCCGCCGTGATCGGTGTTGAAGCCGAAGCGGCGAATCTCCACAGACTTACCGCCGCCTTCGTGCTGACCTGCGCTGATCCCGGCGTCCAGCGTGTGGAAGATTTGATCGTCGCGCAGAAACAGGCCGTCCCGGTAGATCGTGTCGTTGCGCCGCTCGACGCCCGGATCGACGATTGACGACATGATGACAACCGACTCATGCACGGGTGGCACGATGAACGCGACCTTGATTTGCAGGTCTTCCATAGGCTCGCCCGCCGCGATTGTTTTTGAGACGAGCGCGATGCCCCGGCCAAAGAAATTGAGAGTCACGGCTCCATCGGGAACAGACAAACGGAAGTTGCCTTCGGCGTCGCTCGTCGTCCTCTGCTGGCCGGTGGTCGAGCGTGCGAGGACAGTTACCCCGGCGACGAGTTCGTTTTGCTCCGAGAGGATCACGCCGGAGACGATGCGGGTATCGTTGGATTGTTGAGATAGTAGGAACGTGGAGCCATTCACAACGGGGATGGCTGCCTCGCTGACTAATGACTGCGCGCTCAGCGCATCAGGGATGATCAGCAGCGCCATGCTCATAAAGAGTCTCAATGTTGATCTATTCATAACTACTCACTGTGGAAAATGTTCTTCCGTAAGATATCAGGCGCACGGCAATATTACGCCTCAAGCGGTTTCCAGAGTGCAAACACGCTTAACTTTCAACGGAACCGGATTCATGTCAGGGATCGGCCAGCGGTTACCACTCCGGCGAGGTTAGAGTTATGAGAGCAATATTAACTATGGGTGGAGGCAGCGGTTCGGATAAGGGAAATTACTCACTGACGATCGAACTTTAGCTTGTTGCCGAACCACTTGAGATTGATGGCTACGCGCAAAGCGCACGTTCCTTTAAATGTCCCGCGCTGACCAACTCTCCTTGAATCCATCTGTAAGTGTTTTCCAGCCCTTCCTCCAGCGAAGTCTGTGGCTCCCAGTCGAGCACCTCGCGCAGCTTCGTGTTATCGCTATTTCTGCCACGCACGCCTTGAGGCTTCGACAGGTCGTACCACTTCTTGATCTTCTTGCCGGCAATGCTCGCGACTAGTGCGACCAGTTCGTTGATCGTGATCATTTTGTCTTGTCCGAGATTGAGTGGTTCGTGGAAGTCCGACTTCATCAATCTGGTGATGCCCTCGACACAATCGTCTATGTAACAGTAAGAGCGCGTCTGCTCACCGTCTCCCCAGACTTCGATCTCGTCTATGTCGTCGGCAAGCGCAATCTTGCGACAAATCGCCGCCGGCGATTTTTCTCTCCCGCCGTCAAAGCTGCCGAGAGGGCCGTAGATGTTGTGAAAGCGAACGATGTAAGTTTTGAGTCCGTAGTCTTCGCGGTAATGCCGGCAGGCTCTCTCCGCATACAGTTTTTCCCAACCGTAACCGTCCTCCGCGTCGGCTGGGTAGGCGTCTTCCTCTTTGAGGGGAACGGCATCCGCGATGTTCTGGCGATAAGCGGGATAGACGCAGGCGGAAGACGTGAAGAGGAACTTCTCCAGATGATTCTTTTTTGCGGCCTCCAGCATGTGCATATTGATGAGAACATTGTCGTGCACGATCTCGGCTTTATGACTTTCGATAAAACCGATCCCGCCCATGTTGGCTGCAAGATTGTAAACTTGCTCGACGCCCGAGGTTGCGCGCAGACAGTTTTCACTCCTTCTCAAATCCAGCAACGCAAACTCGTCTGCGTGGCTGGCCTCGTATTCCGGGTACTTTATATCCACGCCTCTTACCCAGTAGCCTTCCGACTTCAGGGACTTCACCAAGTGGTGGCCGATAAACCCGCCGGCCCCGGTCACAAGTATTTTTTTCGCCTTAAACATGTCACACCTAACTTCGGGCTTCGCTTTTGTTCGTCACCTTTGTTTATCGAGAGACGCGCTGCCATTAAGTTTTTTGTACGTGTCCCACAGGAGATGCAGTGTTTTACTAAGCCGCCGTTCCAGGCGCGGGTAGCGGCTGAAAAAGTCGTACAGCATGAGAACCATTTTCAGGAGAACCCGCCTATCTCGATCAACGCCGTCCTGCGCCTCGTCGCCGGACTCTAAACCGGCGGGATTAGTCGTGGACTCCAAAAAATCATTGATGTTTTTCTCGGAGAAGTATGTACCGTAAAGGTTTTTCTTGCTCTCTTTAATCATCAACCAGGCGCGCTGCTGTAAATCAATGACCTCCGGGGAGGCGGCGGAAGTGTGCGCGATGCTATTCGAGCCGTCGAGACGTATCCTGTATTCGCAGACAGGTTTGTCCAGTAAGGCGAAGTCCGGCTCGTGCGCTGCGAACAGGCGCAACACGAAGTCGTAATCCTCCAGCAGGGTGAAAGACTCATCGAACTTCAACTCCGCGTTGCCGAGCCGCGCACGGTCAATCACGTACGAGTGGATGGGCACAAAATTTTCGGCGAACAGATCGGTGAGCGTTCGACCCCACGCGAAAAAGTTATCTTTCTTGTGTGTAAACCAGTGGTCGTTTTCGTAACCTATCTGTGCCCGGCGGCAACCGCCGACCGCGACAGCGCGTTCACCTCTGATTAGTTGCCGGATCAATGTCGTGTACCCGTCGTGATACACGCAGTCGTCGTCGTCGAGGAAAGACAGGTATCTGCCCGTCGCAGCCTCGATGCCACGGTTCAGTAGAACGCTGCGTCCGTCAGTTCCTTCAGGTATCTGGATAGACACGATTTTATACTTTGGAGATGCCTGCCACGGTTGATGATCCAGCATGTCCAGAATCGTCTGCTTTAGATCATCGGTTCCGTTTTGCAGCACGATGATAGGTTCGAGATCAGACCAATTTTGGAGCGCCAGAGAAAAGAGCGCCTCTTCCAGAAAATTAAGCCTCTCGCTCTGGTGAAAGCGAACGATGACGCTGAGAGTGCTGTTATCAAAGAGGTGTGGCTTGGTTTTCTTGAGCGCATCGTTCGGCTCCGCATCGGTGACAGCAGGACTGTTGTGAGTCGGAACTATTTTTAATGATTTCATCTGCTTGCCCTTCTGCACTCAACTAAAACTCCGCCCCGCATGTCTCGGAGACAACCACTCTGACGTGAGAAACTTGGCCGCTACATCTCTGCTCAATGCTTGCCTGATGGTTTGCAGGCAACTCACCACCTCGGCGACGAAAAGTTAAAATAATTATTGAAGTCCGGTTGGACGGATAAGATTTCGCTATCGCTAATGTCGTCAGGATCAGGCAACGGCGGCAAATCAGCCTTGACACGAAAATAACCGCGACTGACGAGTTCTCGTTCAGCCCAACGAAGGAATTGCGAATTTTTCCATTTGCGCGCCAGGTATCTTCCCGACAGGAGAAAAGTCGCGTCGGTGCTCGGAGCATACTCGCGCTCAAGCACGGCATGCCCGAATAACGCGTGCGGCGAAACCTTCACGGAGAACCCCGCCGCGCGAACGCGCCACGAGAGATCAACGTCTTCCAGGTACATGAAGAAGTTAGGGTCGAAGCCGCCGACCGTCTCGTATATCTCGCGGCGGATGAGCAGACACGCGCCCGACGCCCACGACGTTTCCAGCGTCACAGGGTCATAAGACTTGGCGTGTTCTTCCGGGAACTGGCGCGCTTCGAGCAGGCTGTCGGGCTGCGCCTTGCTGCTCGACAGCAGTTCGCCGAGCGCGCGGTGATGGATGATGCCGTCCGGGTTGACGCAGAGGAACCATTCGGTTTCGGGTTCGGCAAAGGCATCTGACATCAAGAGGTTCATGGCGCGACCGAAACCGATATTGCCGTGTGAAGCGAGGCGTGTCAGAGGGATGCCGGACTCCGGCCAGAGAGCCTCAGCCCCGTTATCAATCGAATATAGACGGACACTGATGTCCGGCTCGTTAAGGCGGCGCGCGGACAGTTCGATTGAGCGGAGCAATTGTGCGAGATGGGCGGGCGGATTATTGTAGGTCACGACCCCAATCGCCATCGTGCCGACATTCCTCACCGGCTTCACCTCTCGAACAATCGCTCGCTCAGCCAGTTCAACTATCAATTGCGGAAATGAGATTGCGTTCGCCGTCTCGGCCTCGTCAGTTTCCGCGCTCGTCAAACTGATTTCCGAATCGGTAAACTGGTGGGAACTGCGACGAAGCCATTCGCTATGTCGTAGCTTGCGTACCGGCCACGTCAAAGTCGAACCGATTCTAAAGGCACGCGAATCAACCAACTCCCGCGCGTATTTCTCAACCGCCGAGAGGCGCTGCGCCTTCGCTTCGAGTTGGTAATTTGACTCTTCAAGTTGGCGGCTTGCCTCCTGAAACTGCCGGTCTTGATCTTCGAGGCGAGATTCCTGCGCTTGCAGTTGCCAATCTTTCGCCGCGAGCAGGTCTTCACGTGTGGCGGCCTGTTGTTCCAGTTCCTCTACTTTCTGCCGGTAGGCGTTTAAGGATTCGGCGAGCGCTTGGTGCTGTTGATCTCGACTCTTGATTAGTTGCGCCAACTCTTGAAGCTGCCGCTCTTTGTCGAGCCACTGGCGCGCGATGATTTGGAATTGGGCTTCGGTTTCATCAAGCTGATCACGGAGCGCCGAAGGCTGTGCCTCCGCCGCTTGAACATCCTTGAGCTTATCTTTAACTGTCTCCATTTTCTTAACACCCATCAACAAGTCGCACACCGTCAGGCAATAATCATTTAGACACCTGACAATCCTTTGCCCCTGTTCAGAGCGATGTCCGTCGTTTGATAGAAATCCGTCTGCCAGGGCAGCAGCGGCCTCACGACACCCGGAACCGCACCGACATAATCCCCACGCGCCGAATCCCCTTCCGCACTTTCGACGACTTGAAACGTGACGACGTTCGGCTCTCGCGTGTGCAAACGAAGGCCGGGGTGATATGACAGGACAGAGGCTTGCACCAGGAGATGACCTTCGGAAAGTGTGTTTCCGGGTATCCACATCGTGCTGACGTAACGCCCGACGGGTCTCGGCTCACGACGCCACTCCGGCCCGACATCGTGGACGGCGAACACATGCACGCCTTGCTCGTTGAACAAATCGAAGCTGGGAGTCAGTATCTGATCCGGTTGGAGCACTTCGTAGGTCATCTCGATCCCGACGGGGCTGCGGATGTCCACTTGCGGCGCGGTGTCGCCTTCCTTCGTCCGCACACGCACCCGGCGGATACGCACCGCCTCGTTCCCCGGCGCGCTCTGCGGGTCGGGCCACTCCCGCATGGCGGTCGCGACATTCAAGCTCTCGCCCATGTAATCGTTGACGACTTCCGCCGCCGCGCCGTCTTTCACGATGCGCCCCTTGTCCAGCAAGATGACGCGTTCGCACAGGCGAGTCACGGCCGCCATGCTGTGCGAGACGAACAGGATGGTGCGCCCCTGCTCCCTGATCTCGTTCACCTTGTCAATGCACTTCTGCTGGAACGAGATGTCGCCGACGGCCAGCACCTCGTCCATCGTCAATATCTCC
This sequence comes from Pyrinomonadaceae bacterium, assembly GCA_036399115.1. GTDB lineage: Bacteria > Acidobacteriota > Blastocatellia > Pyrinomonadales > Pyrinomonadaceae > JAIVJZ01. The sequence continues at coordinate 15,075 of DASWNS010000155.1, forward strand.
GTGTTGAGGTGCGCCGCGACCGAGAAGGCGAGGCGCAGGTACATCCCGCTCGAATACCACTTGACGGGCAGGTCAATAAACTGCTCGATCTCGGAGAAGGCGACGATCTCGTCGAATCTGCGTTGGAGTTCGGCGCGCTTGATTCCTAAGAGCGCGCCGTTCAAAAAAATGTTCTCGCGCCCGGAAAGGTCTGGATGAAAACCCGTGCCGACTTCGAGCAGGCTGCCGATTCTTCCGTACAGCTCAAAAGTGCCCGTGGTCGGTTCGACGATGCGCGAAAGAATTTTGAGCAGCGTGGACTTGCCCGCCCCGTTGTTGCCGATGAGGCCGACAACCTCGCCCGGCTCGATCTCGAAGGAAACGTCTTTGAGCGCCCACAGTCTTTCTTCGGTCGCGGGCTGCGTGCCGCGACGCCGTACGCGTTTGAAGGGCTTGACCACCGCTGCCGCTGCCGCCTCGCGAAACGTCATGTAAGCCGGGTGCAATCCTCCGAAGCCGTATTGCTTGCCGAGATTTTCAACTCTGATGATTGGTTTCATGGCAGCCTCAAATCAAATCGGCGAAGACGCGCTCCAGCCGCCGGAACACCAGCGCGCCCGCGATGAGCAACGCGAACGATATCCCTGTGGCGAGGCCGAGCGCAGGCCAGTCGAACTCGCGCCCGACGAGCGCGGAACGAAAACCTTCGATCACGCCGGTCAGAGGATTGAGCGTCAGCGCCCAACGCCACTTCTCCGGCACGACGCTCTGCGGGTAGATGATCGGCGATGCGAACATCCAAATCTGTAAGACGAAGGGCAGCGCGTGCCGGACATCCCGATACCGTACCGTCAGGGCTGAAATCAAAAGCCCCACCCCGACGGCTAACACGGTGGTGAGCATCACGAGCGGCAGCAGCATCAACAGGCTCCACGTCGGAGACAGGCCGTAGACGAACACCAGCCCCATGAGGATCACGGCGGCCACCGCGAGATCAACCAACCCCGCGCCGACGGAGGCTGCCGGGATGATCATGCGCGGGAAATAAACCTTCGTGATGAGAGCGGAACTCCCGACGAGGCTGCCGCTACAGTTGTTGACCGCGCCCGCGAAAAACGTCCACGGCAGCAACCCCGCATAGACGAAAACCGGGTACGGGATACGGTCGGACGGGACGCCGATGAAGATGCTGAAAAAGAGCGTGAAGACCAGCATCGTGACGAACGGCTGCATCACCGCCCACGCCGCCCCCATCGCGGTCTGCTTGTAGCGCACCTTGATGTCGCGCCACGTCAGGAAGTAAAGCAACTCGCGGTACGTCCACAACTCGCGAACATTGAGCGACGGCCAAGCTCCGCCAGTTCTCGCCCCGCCCTTGATCAGCGGATGTTCCGGTAAAGCTAAAGAGGGATGCGATGCGCGCTCGGCGCTCGTCCCCGGCGCGCGGCGCGGCGGGACGGACGATGCCAGCACGCCCTCATTACCGCTGCTCCCCATTAGCTTGCTTTCTGCCGACAACGCTCTGCCCCCTTGTCGCCGAATTTCAAATTATTCTTCCTATCAAGCCGCTCGCAGTTCCAATCTCGTAGGCGTACCACAATCCGAATGCGATGCTTAGAACGCTCGCCGTCGCCTGCAAGGCGTAACTCATCCGCGTGAGTTTGCGCGCGCCGAGCACGAATGGCAGACCCACCAGACATGACATCAACAGCATGCCAAGGATCGAGCCGAAACCGAAGACGGACAGGTACAGCAGCCCGACGAGCGGCGATGCGATCTGCGTGAGCACCAACAGCGTCAACGCCGCCGAACCCGCCAACCCGTGCATCGCGCCGACGAGCAGCGGCTTCAAGCCCAGACGCGCGACGGCGTGCGTGTGCGGCGTGTCGGAGCCGGTATGTTCCGTCCCCTCTTCATGAAAGTGAATGTGCGCATGTGGCCGGTCGTCGTGGACGTGCTCGTGCACATGAACATCCGGACGGCGACGCCTTAGCACACGCACAAATGCGCTCAACCCCAGCCCGATGATCATCAACGCCACGCCGAACTCCAGCCAGTCGGCGATGAGTTCGGGGATCGCCACACGCAAAGCGAGGACGACGATGCCGACGGCGATGAGTGAAATTGTGTGCCCCGCTCCCCATAACGCGCCGACGAGCGCGGCGCGGAGCAAGTTGCGTTGTTCACTCACGATGGTGGTCACGGCGACGATGTGGTCAACTTCGGTGGCGTGCTTAAGTCCGAAGACCAGCCCGAGGCCGAGCACCGCCCAAGCCCCCATCGTAGCCAGCGATTGCTCGCCGCCCGCCTGCGTCTCGCCACCGATGACGCCGGAATTCAGTAAGTCGCTCAGATGAATGCCCGCTTGTCCGAGAGCTTCGTAGCAGAGCGCCGCGCCGAGGCATGCCACGACCAACGCGCTCGCAACCGGCAGGACGCGCGCCAGATTGTTGATCCTTGCCCCCGCGCGATTCAAGATGAAGCGTCCGGCGTAAACAAATGCCAGCCCGATTGCCGTCAGCGTCGCGGCCAGTCCCACGCTGAAGGCGACGACGAGCAGCATGCCGTAGCCGACGCGGTGCAGCGAGATCGCCGACAGCAGCACGACCAACGCCGAAGGACAGGGCAGCAAGCCGCCCGAAATGCCGAGCGCGAGCAGGCTGCGCCACGTCACACGGCTGCCGTCGGTTCCGGGCGGGAGATGCGTGTGTGCCCGCCCGCCGCCGTGCGAATGCGGCACGGTCGGGTCGCCGTCGTGCGTATGCGCGTGCCCATCTGTGTGGCTGTGCGCCGCATCGTGCGTGTGTTCATGCGCGTGCTCTTCTCCGTGCGTATGCCCGTGATCGTGTGACCTCAGGCCGAGCGCGACGAGCAGGCGACTCGCGAATAAACTCAGTCCCATCACCAGCACGATCCCGCCCGAAACCACGCCGAGGATCGGGAACAAACGTTCGGGGACGATGTATTGCGAAGCGAACAGCGTCACGAGTCCGAGCGCGAAGACGCCCGCCGTGTGCGTGACAGTCACGGTCAGGCCGAGGAAGGCCGCATGCTTCGCCGTCCCGCGCGAGCCAACGAGGTATGCGCCCACAACCGTCTTGCCGTGGCCGGGCGAAAAGGCGTGCAGCGCGCCGAGTGCGGCGGCTACGAGCAGGCCGAAAAGGGCGATAGCCGGCGTCAACTCTCGCACGCTGATCAACTCCGCGAAGCGATCCCGCGCCTGCCCCAACGGGCGACCGTCGCGTGCGCGCAGGGCGGCGGCATTCGCCGGAATCGCGCCCTGCGTGAACGAGAGTTCCACGGCGCGCTCATCGAGCGGCGCGGCCAGCAAGTCTTCCGGGTAAACTTTCAACTCGTCGGTCAATGCCGAGCCGAACGCGGTGCTGTCAAAAATGGAAACCCCGGCGGCGGGGACGACCACAGCCTCTCGCCAACCCGCGCGTTCGCGGTAATTGGTATCCTCAAATTTGAGACGGCGCGTTTGATTTGCCGTATCGCTCGCGGCGGGCATCTTGCCCGCGAAGTCACACTCGATGCGGAGCGTGCGCAGGCCGCCCGCGCCCTCGGGCAGCGAAATCCTGCGCGCGACCACTTGCAGCGGCACGCGCTCCCCGTCAATCGTGAGCAACAAGCCGTCGGCGTAGCGCGCGGCGGCTCGTTCGACGTAATTTTCCAACTCCGCGCCGGATGCTTGATTACCGTTGCTGCCTATCGTCTGTAACTCTTGAAACGTGGGAATCTCCGCCATGTCAACGACGTAGCGAATGTTGACGCGATCCGTGCCGACTTCGAGACGGGAGAAGTGATTGATCGTGAATTGCCCGAGCGGGTGAGCGGCGGACGAGCCTGCCAACGCGATCACAAGAAGCATGACAGAGCAGGTTATTTTGGCGGCGCGACGTGCGCGAGTCGGCTGCGAACGGTGGAACATTAATGTCACCTCAACTCCTCAGGCGGCGAGAGAGCGCAACGCCTGCCGCGCAACGTCTGCCTGTAGTACGTCGAATGAAGGATTGAGCTTGAGCGCGAGTTGCAGGTGTTTCGCGGCGGCACGTCGTTCGCCGAGCGCACGATAGATCATCCCCGCGTGATAGTTGATAGTGGCATCGCGCGTGCCGAGCCGGAGCGCCTCGTCAATGGCGGTTTTGGCCTCGGCGTACTGCCCCTTTTTGTAGAGACACCACGCCAGCACATCGCTCGTGTAAATGTCCGAGCGCGTCTCGCGCTCACGACGGGCGACGGCGAGAGCCTCGTCGAGTTTCATGTCGTGGTCAGCCCAGAAGAGGGCGAGTTGACGCGAGTAAGTGCCGCCCGATGCTCCCGTGCTCTCGACGAATTCGACTAACGCAAACTGCTTTTTCGCATCTTCGGCGCGACCTGACTTTGTATAAATGTCGCCGAGCGCAATCGCGGTTTCGGGAGACGGGACGCGCTCCTGTGCGCGCTTGTAAAACTCTACTGCGCCCTCCGTGTCGTTCGCGCCAAGACGCGCGCGCGCTTTGGCGGCGAGCGCGAGGTGATAGTCCGGGAATAAGAAGAGCGCGTGGTCGTACTCGCGTTCCGCCTCGGCACGCTTGCCTGCGTTCATCAACTCGTCGCCCAGATGAACGCGACACCACGCAACCGATTCCGGGTCGCCCGGATTAGCCGATTGAACGGCGAGGCGCATCGCTTCTATTGCGCCCTCCGTGTCTCCGTACAGCGAGCGCAGGTAAGAGGCGCGGGCGTATGATGCAGTGTATGGGCGCACGTCGAGCATGGCCTGCACGGCCTTCTTAGCCTCGTCGTATCGGCCTAGCTCAACGAGCGCATCCACGACCGCGCCGTATGCCTCGTAGTCCTTCGGCTTCTGCTCGACGGCGCGGCGCGCCACCGGCAACGCTTCATCGAAGCGGTGGTAGGCGAGCAGGAGATAGGCTTGCATTCTGGTCGCGTCGTGATTGTCGGGTGCGACCTCAAACGAGCGTTTGAGCGCCGCTTCCACGCGCGCGTAATAGCCGAAGTCGCCGGTTTCGCGTGCCTTCTGCGTGTAAGCGGCTGCAAGTTGATTGTATCCGTCGGGAGATTGTGGCGCGCGGGCGATGGCAGCCTGTGCCGTGCTGATGTGGCGGTCGGCGGGCGTTGCGCGTTGATCGAGGGCGCGTGCCTCTTCCCGTTGCGGCGCGGCTTGTGGCGCGGGCTGTTTCGTCACGGCTCTGATGCCTATCACGACGGCGATTCCCGCGAGCATGATCCCTGCGATGGTCAGGAGTTTCTTCGGCATAACTTATTCTGCTGTGGTTAAGATGCGGAAGGCAGGAGCCGGATCATTTAGTGATCCGGCTCCTGCGCGATGAACGTCAACAAGCGTTTAACTGTACGCGCTGATAGAGCGGAGCTAGGTGTTACGCACACTGCTTGCCTGCCGGCGCGCGTGCCCTGTCGCCCGTTTACGGTCTGGGCGTCGGCGAAGGCGGCACGACTGCCACCGCGTCCGTATTGGTCGTCCCCACGGCGGTACTCGTCGGCGAGTCATAGCCGGAGCGCGGCGTCGCCAGATACGGGAACACCGTCATAAACGGCACGTCGTTTTGATTAACGCCGTCGCCGAGTTGGTTATTCGGTGCGACGTTGTTGCCGCCCAACACTCCCGCCAGCACCCGCAACTCAATGTCAACCACGTCGTCGCCGAGGCGACGGCCATTCGGGAACCCGGCAGGATCACCGGCAATAAATCCGAGGCGATTGCCCGTGCCGGTTCCGGTATTCGTGCCGACGCTCGGCGCAATAGCCAGATTCAAACGCAGGCGTTCCTGCGGGATGGTGTTAGGCGGTTGCAGAGGAAACGCCGCGACACTCGGGCTTCCAGAGGTATTCGTTTGGGCATTGAGTCCGCCCACGCCCGTCAAAAAGATGACTCCGATGTCGCTGCGCGGCGGCGCGGGAGCGTCGAAACTCGGGTACACGTCAAACAGCTTGCCCGGTGAGCCAGCCGCGCCCGGATAACCGAACAGCCTGCCCGGTTCGGGGTCGAGCACGAAGTTGAGGAACTGCGAATCGTTACCCGGCAGAGACGCATTGAATCTGTCTTTCATGCCGAGCGGGATGATCAACTCGTTGACGAGCGGGTTGCCGAGGCGCGAAACCTGAACAAAGTTTCCCGATATTGTGGCGCGGCCACTGCGATCTTCAGCAAAGGCGATCATCGCCGGACGGCTGGATGCAGAGTAAACCCCGATGACGGCGTTCGGATCGTTAGGTCCGGTCGGAGCCGCCCCGGTTTTAGTCACCGTGGCGACCGGCACTTGCATGGCGATGGTGCTGATGTTGAAGCCCGCCAACCCGTCTACGCCGGGCGTGTTCGTGCGCGGAATCAAATGAGCCGAGTTGAACGGTCGCAGCGCGAAGAGATCGAAGGCCGCGCCGACGTCAATGAAGAAGCTCTCTTCGCGTTGACCGGCAAACACTCTTGCATCGCCGGACGCGGTGCTGATCGTTGCCACCGCCGGCTGCGCAAGGTTTGTCTCGTAGTCCGGCGTCGAACGCGGGCCGACGTTCACGGGCGGAACGGCGAACGGGAAGCCCGCAGGTGATCCGGCAGCGGTAGTCGTGGGCGTGAGCGTCGTGGTCGTGGTGTTCGGCGCGTTCCCCCGGATGACGTTGATCGAATAGAACTGCTTGATGTTCAGATCGGGGTCGTTGAGCGACGTGACCGGTCCCGTGTTGTAAAGAAAAGTGTTGGGATTGCCCACCACCGTGCGGAAACGGAAAACATATTGAATGTCCGTGATCGCGTCGCCGTTGTTGTCTATTCTCATCGCGTATTCGACGTTATCGTCGAAGCGGTAGAAGTTCGGGCCGCCCTGCGGCAACTGGAACGGAATGAAATTCATGATCAGGTTGACCTTCGTGGGGTCGTTCGGATCAACGAACGCATATACGTCCGTGCCGTCAACCACCGGATCAACCGAGGTGGATGGCGCTTCGCGGTGGCTTGATGCACGGACAGCGGTGCTGAATGTTCCGGCGGCAAGCATCGAAATTATTAGCAGGCTAATATGAGCCGCTCGCAAGAGTCTTCGCATAGTGATTCCTCTCCCTGTGATAGTGCCCGTCTCAAACTGTGGGCGGCGCGCGCCGGGCTAGTTAAGGCACACCGCATAACTTTTGCGTCTTAAGCAACGGAAATACTTGTCCCTTAAACGCTCTGTAAATGTGAATGAAGCGCGTGAGCGGGATTCGTCGTCGAAACCGAGAATCATCTCTCAGCGCACGAGGCATAGCTCTTTATCAGTGTCGCAACGTTTCAAATTTGAAATTCCCGCCGGTAATAATTCGTCAGATTTTGCGAGAAATATTTTCTTCCGTATTCCACATTGATAGTCTTTAGAATACGGCGAAGAAAGACTTCCCGCCGGTACCGGACGCAGATTAAGAATAGGGACGGCGAAGTATAAAACGGCGTGCTTTGCATTACTGTCCGCAGGAAGATGCAGGCTTGTCGGGGAATCTACGGACGGGGGGAGCTATTGTTGACAAGGTTATGGGACAAGCTACTGATAAAATCATGCCGGTCGTCGAATTTGCACAATTGCTTTTTTAATCTTGTTCGTTGTTCCGGTTCTCATAGCGAGGGAGAGTATCAGGAGTGTCGAGTTTCACAGACAATTTGACCGTTCGCCCGCTCAACTCGGAAGATGCTTCCGACCTCTCCGCGTTGCTGCTGGCTCAAACTCCGGCCTATGTGCGGTTCTTTACCCCGTTCAACTTTGATCTTCCTTCCGTTGCTACCCTACTGGCCGAGCAGGGTACGGATGTCTTTATGGGTATGTACTGGCAGGATCGCCTGATCGGTTTTTTCATGTTGCGGGGTTGGAACAGCGGCTATAAGATTCCTGCTTACGGCGTCTTAATTGACGAAAAATATAGCGGCTACGGATTGACGCGTCTGTCCCTTAAATTGGCTAAAAGCATTTGTAAGCTGCGCCATGTGCCGCGAATTATGTTGAAGGTCAACGCCGATAATATAATCGCCAAAAGACTTTTCGAAGAGTCCGGTTTCACTCAAACCGGAGTTGACGCTCAAACCGGAAACCTGATCTATCACTTTGACTTTAGACCCCACTAACCGGATTGCGCGAATCGGATTTTGGTTGGGCGATGCTTCCGCGGAGCATGGAGGCATCGCGCCTTACGCTCAACGCGTGCTCACGTCTCTTGTGAGTAATGCCGAACCCGGCTGGCGCATCGTCCTGCTGTGCGCGGGCGTTCTGCCCGTTATCATTAAACAACTCGCAACCGGTCATCCGGGTTTGTTAGAAATCGAGTTGCTGCCCGACCCTCCGGCGGACGCGCAGCCGCGACCCCTCGATAAAATCGGCGCGCGATTCCGTCGTGATAAAACACCTCAACTATCCTGGCGCTATCTGCAAGATTGGCTCGCCCGTCTCGAACTCGACCTGCTTCATTTTCCGACCCAGACCTTGCTTCACCCCGATATGCAAACGCCGTATTGCCTGACGATGTACGGCGTGCAGGAGCTACCCCACCTTGTCCCCCCCGTGCCTCACATCATCACTATGCACGACGTGCAAGAGTTGCACTTCCCGGAAAACTTCACCCCCGCGCAAAGGGCGATCCGCGCCGTGCAATACTGGAAGGCACTCGAAAAAGCGGGCGTGGTAATTGTCTCTTTCGACCACGTCAAACAAGACCTGATCAAATACTTCGGACTGCCGGAAGACAAAATTCGCGTCTGCCCGATTCCCTTCCGCGACATCTCCTTACAGGAGCCGACGCCTGCCGCCGCGGAGTCTTATGCACGGAAGTACGAAGCATGGACGCCTTTCCTGCTCTACCCGGCGCACACCTGGCGGCACAAAAATCATTTCCGGTTGTTACAAGCCCTGCGAGAGTTGAGAAAGGATAGCGGGCAAAACTTAAAGCTGATTTGCACGGGGGGCACCGCACACCATTACCACGCGGAGGTCTTAGCGCAAGTTGACGAGATGAAATTGAGCGATGCCGTTCTCTTCTCCGGAATCCTTCCGGAGGACGAACTGCGTTGGCTCTACGAGCAGGCGGCATTAGTGACGATTCCCACGAAATACGAAGCGGGCAGCTTCCCTCTATACGAGGCGATGCTGCTCGGTAGCCCGGTGATCTGTTCGCATGTGACTTCACTGCCGGAAACAATTGGTGATCGCCGCTTCGTCTTCGATCCGGATGATATCGAATCTTTAGCGAGTCTTATTTTTCGGATGCTGACTGACAATGTCTTCCGGCAGGCGAACCTCGCCAACAGTGCGACGCAGGCCGAGCGGCTGCGGAGAGTTAACGCAGCCGAACACTTCTACGACGCCTACCGTCAACTGCTGGCGATCCCATCAGGTTCGACTCTATTGTTTCGTTAAGAGACTAAGCAGGTCGCATCGAATTTGATTGAAGATAAAAGAGACTTCAACGCAAGTATTCTTCTATCAATCGAGGGAGGGCTTCAATGAGCGCCGCATCTTTTTGACGCGCGCTCTGGCCGCCCCCTTCAAAGTTGGCGACGACGTAATCGAGATAGGTCTTCTGAATTTTATCGTTCCCGAAGCATTTAATGTTGAAGACATAATCGGCGAGAATTGGGTAATCGAGTTCATACCGTCCGATCACATCGAAGATCGCTCTTTCATAAAAGATCGCCTGATGGCAGATGTTGTATGTCTCAAGCCTCGACTTGTTGAACTCGCCGCCATAGATGAAAGCCTCATCCACCCAATACACGTTCCCGTAAATGAACGCGAGTTCCCCATCAGGCATCAACCCTGCGAGATTTCTGAGGGCGTTGGCGCGCAAGATATCGCCTGCCCCGAGGAAATAGATGTACTTGCCGCGCGCCATCTCGATGCCCTTGTTCATGGCGTCGTATATGCCGGTGTCAGGCTCGGAGACGAATTTAATCTGCGCGTTGAACCTCTCGATTTCGCTTTGCGTGCCGTCGTTGGAATCACCGTCAACGACGATGTACTCGTATAAGCCGTTGTCCTGCGAAAGGACGGAGTTGATCGTTCGCACGACCTTCGGCCCGCAGTTGTAAGTGGGGGTGATAATTGAGAAAAGTTTCTGCTCCATGTTTATTCCGTAGAAGTGCCCGCGCGGGGTTTAATCTCGTAATGGTAAATCAGGTTGCCGCTTGTTGCCTCCACGCCGGTCTGAACAAACCCGGTCTTCCTCGCAACGCCTTTGGCGGAGATATTGTCAGGGTGCATTTTGATCATCAGGCGCGACACGTTTCGCAGACGGCAAATCACTTTGGCTGTGTCCAGCGCAGCCATCTCCAAACCGTGTCCACGGTATTGCTCGTCAATCAGGATGCCGAAAGCGGGGACTTCATACCCTTCGTTCCACCCGCGCAACATAAAGAACCCGACGATCCCCTCCCGCCAGAACAAGCCCATAAACACGTCTCGCCCCCGGCGCGCGAGCGCGTCGGCAATCGCAGGCTCGTCGTAGCCGAACGGGTGGAAGAAACGCGCATAAGCCGGTGGCTGTGCGCGGAGCCATTGAGACAGAGCGGAGGCATCTTCAACCCGCAGCGGACGAAACATCAGATTTGCGATCTCCATTGCTCTACTCTACCAAACCAATAAAGGCTGTTATCTCGAACACGTTGATTAACGAAGGCACGCCCGCAGGGCGCTCGTGATGTAAGTGATGTCGTCAGGTGTCAGTAAAGCCGACGAGGGCAGGTTAATTCCGCGTGCGGCCAGATTGGTGGCGATGGGGAGCATCGAGTCGCCGTCGCGCTGGTAATACGGAGGGAGATGGTGCATCGGGTGGAAGAAGGGTCTCGTTTCGATACCTTGCTCCAGCAGCCGGGTCATTATTTGGTTTCGGTCACACTCTTCCGGGAGGCAGATGGAGTAGAGCCAGTAGACGCTCTTCGCCCGGATGGACTCATGCGGAGTTATGACAGGGAGCGACCGCAACGCCTCGTCGTACAGCGCGGCAACTTCGCGTTTTCTTTCAATGAACCACTCGATGCGCTCTAATTGCGCCAGCCCGATGGCCGCCTGAATATTCGTCATGCGATAGTTATATCCGACAACGGGAAACCAGTAGCGGCGCGCCGGGTCCATCCCCTGCCCTTTCAGCCGGCGAATTTTATCGGCTAACACTTTGTCGTTTGTGGTAATCATCCCGCCCTCGCCCGTGGTGATGATTTTGTTGCCGAAGAAACTAAAGACGCCGACATCGCCCAAGCCCCCGACCCGTCGCTCTTTGTATTCAGCGCCGTGCGCTTCGGCGGCATCTTCGACGATAGACAGATTATGCGCGCTCGCCAGTTCAAGGATCGGATCGAGGTCGGCTGGATGCCCGTAGAGGTGAACCGGCATGATCGCTTTCGTCGCGGGAGAAATTTTGCGGGCGACATCCTGCGGGTCAAGCGTCCAAGTTATAGAGTCAACATCGGCAAGCACCGGCTTCGCGCCGCAATAAGTGACGGCGTTGGCCGAGGCTACATATGTCAGGTCGGGCACGATGATTTCATCGCCGGGGCCTACGCCGAGCGCAAGGAGCGCGACGTGCAATCCGGCAGTTCCGTTCGCCACCGAGACGGCGTGCTCGACGCCGCAAAAGGCCGCGAACTCCCTTTCAAAGTCGTCCACATATTTGCCGCTGCCGGAAATCCACCCCGTGTCGAGGCAGTCCAGAACGTATTTCTTCTCGTTGCCGTCCAGCACTGTTTCGGCGACGGGAATGAATCTTCGTCTCCTCGTCTCAACTCTTTCAGCCACCTGCTCCTGCAACATCAAGGCGCTCATTATCTCTCCAAATCTCTCCCGCGAGGCATCTTCCGGCAAGTTCAAAGCACGGATTCAAAGGACTCCAAGTACTCTCGCGCGACGTGGTTCAACGTGCGCGAGTCTATAAACTTTTTCGCCTCGGCGGTGCGTTGCCCGGACTCTTTAAGATTTCCGAAGTGTTTACAGAGCGCATCTGCCAACGACTGCGGCGAGTACGGATCGAAGGTTAAGGCCAGCCTGTCGTCCGTCCCAAGCCTTTCCACAAATTGAGGGATGTTGGAACAAATGATCGGCTTTTCGTAATACATCGCGTCGAAGATCATGGAATTGAACCCGGCTTCGCTGATCGAGGCTGTCACCACCGCCGAAGCATTTTGATAAAGCGCGGAGATGTCTCCGTCTCTCACATAACCCAAGCTCAACAGGTCGCGTCCGACTTCTAACCCGTGCAGGTTGCCGCCAAGTAATATCTCCGTGAGCGGCCCGGCGACAACGAGCGCGAGATTCGTCTCCACTCTTCTTTTAAACAGTGCGAAGCCTTCGACAATCGTTTCCACGCGTTTATGTTTGGCAGCCCAGCCCAAAGTAAACACGTAGTCAGTCTTGATGCCGTACCTGCCGAGGACGCCCGGCGTTTGCCCGTATGACCCTACGCTCGCGGGCGGAGTGAGGTAGATGCGCTTCGTGCGCCCGGGTGGCAAATCGTAAATTCTATGCGCCTCGTTTTGAATATAAGTTGAAGAGAAGATCACCAAATTTGCGAGAGATGCCCACCTTCTAACCTCGCTTTGTAAAGAACTCGTCATCTCGCCCCAAGCGTCCGTGTGCTCGTGCGCGAGGTCGTGCAGAGTCACGACAAGTGGCTTCTTGGGATGCCATTCCACATCTCGCGGCAGCGTCAGGTAAGGGTAAGGCAAATAGATCAAGTCGAATGCGTGCGCCCTGTCATCCAACCACTTCAAACCAATCCCCGTGCCTGAACGAAAGGTTTGCTGCTCTTCCTCACGCAGCGTTTTCTCATAAGCCTCGACCGGCTTGAGCGACGATAGGCGTTTCGTGCTGCTCAGTTTTGTACCCCGAAAGCCTTCATAAACGCGGTGAAGAAATTTATCTTGCACACCAGAGCGCGCACCGACCCGAATTCGCTCGAATGTGGTGTTACGCAGGCGGGGGGGGGCGAGGAAATTGTTGCTCGAATCGAAATGCGGCCACATCAAATGAAACCGCCACCGCGAGCCTGCCTGTCGCGAAAACTCTTCCAACAGTTTGAGGGTAAACAGGCGCACCCCGCCGCCGCTGACTATCTGGTCGAAGATGCCGACGCGAATAATCTTTTCTTTATTGCCCACTGCTGGATTGAAGTTGCTTTGAGAGCAGATCGGCAACCGTGCCACGCGGCAGACTCAAGGTGGCCGTGACGCGCTTGCCATTCGCGGACACGCTCGCGCCCTGATAGATGATCTCCTCGTCGCGCCCGCGTTTGACGGAGGCTCCGACTTCAAAGAGCAGCGTACTGGCCTGCGCCCACTCTGCGGCTTTCTTCGCCGACGGTAGTTCGGAAGAAGCGCTGAGGGAAAGCGTGTCTCCGTTCAAACGGAGGGTGAAGACGATGCGCCGGACACCGTCGAGGAATTCCAATGCCCCGCTCGCACTCAAGGCTTCTATGAACTCTTTGGCTAATTCTCTCTGCGGCGCGGCAATGATTTTTTGGTTGATCCCGATGTTGCTCAACTTGCCGCTCCGGCTGCGCTCGGCAGTGGCTTCCATCTCTATCGGAGAGTTCAGATCGATCTCGCCGCTCTCAACCATGCTTCGGCCTTTGTTCAAAAGGTCTAAGAAAGCCTTCGTGCTCACACGCTTCGGCTGTCCGAGTTTAACTTCTACAGTCTCTTCATCCGTCCCCACGTCTTTCAACGGCTGCTGTTGTTGCGTCGTCTTCTTCTCTGTGGATTTTGACGCTGACTTCCGTGATGGCTCTTGACTTAAGGAGATAAAGGGCATCCCCAGCGCTAACATCATTGTCAGTAAATACTTCTTCATTTGAAAACTACCTTTGCTTGAAATTTCGTCACCTCATGGAGTTCCCGGTACATACATGATTGACATGACGAACGAGAATCATATGCACATGTAAACCAAAGTTAAAAATTCGGGGGTCGGTGAAGTATAAAACGGCGTGACTCTGCTTTACTGTCCGCAGGAAGGTGCAGGCTTGTCGGGGAATTTACGGACAGAGAGAGGATTTTCCGGTAGGGTAGAGGCTGTGCAACCTATGCGCGTCCGCGAACGCAGAGTTCAAGACTCATCCAGCCATCCCTGAAGCAGGGCGTAGCGCACGATTTCGGCGCGGCTGTGGAAATTTAGCTTTTCCATCAGGCGCGCCTTGTATGTCTCCACTGTCCTGACGCTGATGTCGAGCCTTGTGGCGATCTCCTTGTTGGAGTAGCCGAGGGCGATGAGACGCAAGACCTCCGCTTCGCGCTCACTTAACTCTCCCTGCGGTTGTCCCTCTCTGGTGGATTGCTTACGGACGTAACTCCCTACCACGTCGCTCACTATCGTCGGGTCGAGGTATGTTTCTCCACCGGCGACTGCGCGGATGGCACGGATCAATTCGTGCGGAGCCGCCCGCTTGAGTACGTAACCGGACGCGCCCGCCTTGAGCAACTGATGCAGGTAGCCTTGATCGTTGTGGACGGTGAGCACCAACACCTTCGTCTGCGGACAGTCGCGCTTGAGCAACTCGGTGGCTTTGGCTCCGTTCAGTTCGGGCATGGAGATGTCCATCACGACCACATCCGGTTGGAGAGCTTTGACCTCGCGCCAGGCCGTCCTGCCGTTGTCCGTCTCGCCGACGACGATCATGTCAGGTTGAGCTTCGATCAGAGACTTCAACCCTTCACGGATGATCGCATGATCGTCGGCTAAGAAGATACGCAGTTTGCTCAAAACGATTTACCCCCGTTCTCATCAAGCGCCAGAGGAATACGCACGAAAATGGTCGTACCCGTGCCGAGAGAGGATTCGATGTTCAGTGTGCCTCCGACAAGGGCTGTGCGTTCCTCCATCCCCAGCAAACCCATTCTGCGTTGACCGACGCTCGCTGCCGACAAACCTTCGACATCAAATCCACAGCCATTGTCTTCAATAATGGTGAACACGTGATTGCCCCGCCGCTCCAGAATGAGACTAACGTGGGTGGCGCGCGCATGTTTGATGATGTTGTTGAGCGCCTCTTGGGCGATCCGGTATATGGCGGTTTCGATCTCAGAGGCGAGGCGTTCGTCTGCAAGGCTGACGCCGTAGAAGTCAACCTGCAACCCGTAACGCTTCGACCATTTCCCGATATAATTTCGAAGCGCGGCGTGTAAACCCACGTCGTCCAACTCCGTCGGCCTGAGTTTCCAGGCGAGAGTATCAACTTGCAGTGAGAGATGTTGAGCGACATTCTCTAACTGTGCGAATTTGGCAGCGGTCGCCGGCTCAGAACGGGAAAAGTCTTTCAAAGAGTTGACCAGCAATACGATCGCCACGATATGCTGCCCCATCTGGTCGTGGAGTTCGCGGGAGATGCGGCGACGCTCATCCTCCTGCGCGGTGACGAGTTGCCGCAATAACTGGCGGCGCGCTTCTTCCGACTCCTTGCGCTCCGTGATGTTGAGCGTCACTCCAATCATCCGTGTAGGTTGCCCGTCTGCCCCGTAGGAGCCGCGACCGCGCGTAATGATCCAGTGCGCGCTGCCGTCAGGCCACAGGTTGCGATACTCCGCTTCGTAATCAGTATGTTTTTCTAAAGCCTGTTCCACGGCCCCGCCCACGCGCGCGTGGTCGTCCGGGTGAACGGCTGCAAAGAGAGTGTCATAGGAGAATTCAGCTTCGGGCGGAAGACCGAAATGCGCCTTGCAGATGTCCGAGCAGGAGAGCGTGCCCGTCTCAAGGTCTAATTCCCACAAACCGAGTTTCCCGGTCTGGACGGCGATCTTCAAACGCTGCTCGTTATCGCGCAGCCTCTCTTCCGTGTGCGTGCGCTCTTCGATTTCCGCTTGCAGAGTTTCGTTGATCTGCGCCAATTCGGCTGTGCGCTCGGCAACTCTTCGCTCCAATTGATCGTGCGCCTGCCGGAGCGCCTCTTCCGTTTGCTTGCGCTCCGTGATGTCGCGGACCATCGTGGTGATGTAGGTGCGTCCTGCGACAGTTGAAGTTGAGACGGACGCTTCGACATCAACGAGCGTCCCATCCTTTCGCTTTCCTTTAAATTCGTAACCTGATATGACCCGTTCCCCGCTCCCGCGACGGCTGCCGAATTTCAGCATGCGTTCCACGTCCTCTGTCGAGATGATGTTGGAGACGTGCTGACCGATCAACTCTTCCGGGGCATCGTAGCCGAACAGTTGCGCGTAGGATTTATTGACGTAAACGATCCGCTCATCATCCTCAACGAGAATGCCGTCGCGCGATGCGGCGAACATTATTCGCAAACGCTCCTCGCTCTCACGCAAAGCCTCTTCGGCGCGCTTGCGCTCGGTGATGTCCAACACGACCGCAATGGAGGAGTGCGGTTTACCTGCACGGTCGCGGATGGCCGACACGCCGAGGTTGACCCATACAACCGAACCATTCTTATGGATGTAACGCTTTTCGATTTCATAGGGTATGCCTTCGGCAATCATTCGCTCGCGCAGTGCGACGTTAAGCGGCATGTCGTCCGGGTGCGTGATGTCTCGAATGCGCATTTCGAGCAGTTCGGCTGCCGGGTAGCCCGTGATGTCGCAGTATTTTTGATTGACGATTGTGAAGTTGTCGTTCAAATCGGCCTGCCCCACGCCCACCATTGCCTGATCGATGATGGCGCGGTAACGCTCTTCGGATTCGCGCAATGCTTCCTCCGCACGCTTGCGCTCGGTAATGTCGGTGGAAACGCCGACGATGCCGATTAACGCTCCTTCGTCGTTGTAAATCGGCGTGTCGGTGATGAAGGCGCGAAAGTTTGTGCCGTCCCGACGCCGCACCATAAACTCGCCCGACCAGCTTTGACCCCTGTGCAGGCGCGACATGATTTCAACAGCCTGATCTTGTGCGGCTTGTGGGAGAACGATCTCAAGTATGCTGCGTCCCGTTATTTCAGAGGCAGGCCAGCCGTAGAGCTTTTCGGCGAAGCGGTTCCAATAGATGATCCTGCCGCTCAAATCAGTGGCGATTACGGCCTGCTCGACCGTGTTCAGCAAGTTAGACTGAAAGCGTATCGCTTCTTCTGACTGCTTGCGCTTTGTGATGTCGCGAATAATGGCTTGCAACACTCCGTCAGGAAGCATCCTTCCGCTAATCTCCACAGGGAGCAGCGTGCCGTCTTTGCAGCGCACTACCCGCTCGCTGATGACTGTCTCCCCCGCACGTAAGTTGCCGAGGCGGAGCGGGGCTGCTTTCAGGTCTTCGACGGGAATCAGATCACGGACGTTGAGCCGCAGCAGTTCATCCCTAGTGTAACCGAGCATCTGGCATAGTTTCGTGTTGGCATCAATGAAATTTCCTTCAAAGTCGTAGGTGTGGATGCCGTCGGAAGCCTGCTCCATCAGCGTCCGGTATCTGCTTTCACTTTCTCGTAGCGAAAGCTCCGTCTTTTTCCTTGCCGTGATGTCTTCTGCCGTCCCGGAATGGCCGACGACGACGCCCTCTTTCGAGAACATCGGTGCGGTGCGGATGTGAACCCAACGGGTGATTCCCGCCGGTGTCTGAAAGCGCAATTCCCCGGAGTACTCCCGACCTTCATGCGCATCGGCAGACCAACCCGCAAACGATTCCGCGCGATCTTCAGGGTGGACAAACCGCCCCCACTCTTCGCCCGAACACTTTTCGGAGGGAAATCCACAGATCAAACGGAAACGCGCGTTAGCGTAAACACAGCGGCCTTCGGCGTCGGACTGGAAGATGCCCACAGGAGAACGGTCACACAAGGCGCTAAAACATTCCTCGCGTTCCACCGGTATTATGTCCGTCCGCTCTTGTATTGTTTCGCCCGGGTTAATACTGCACCTCAATCTGTAACTCTGTTCTCCTTCGGAGAGCGTAATCAGGAATTATTAGGAAACTATAACGATCTAAAGGTGAATCTGTTTTGCCCTGATACACACCTGATCAGAATTAACCGACGCTGCTTTCACGATGTTTTCTCAATTTCCAAGCGGCGGTGTAAGTTCAACCACGCAAAGGTACGCTCGACCACCCACCGACGCGCCAGCACGACGAAGCCAAGCTGTTCTTCTCGGCGCAAGACCACTTGTAAGACGAAGCGAAAGTGCGCTGTGACCCACAGAGCGGGCGATGGCCCGCGATAGCCGCCATCCACCCGGATGCGACGCAGCTTTTTACACGAGCCGCTTCTGCGCGCCAAGAGTAGACGCGCGCCATCGCGCTCTTGGACTGAGGCGGCAGTCACCGCGACGCTCAGCAATAAGCCAAGCGTGTCGACCAAGAGGTGCCGTTTGCGTCCCTTGATGTTTTTCGCCGCGTCAAAGCCGCGCACTCCCGGCACTTGCGTCGTCTTGACGCTCTGGCTGTCGAGACATCCGGCGGTCGGATGCTTGTGGCGCCCCGCCGTGCGCCGGACTTCGGCACGTAAGCGGTCATGGAGTCGTTGCCACTCATTCTGTTTGCGCCACAGGCGGAAGTAGTAATAGACGCTCTGCCACTTGGGAAAATTACATGGCAACATGCGCCATTGAATGCCTCCGACCACGACATAGAGAATGGCATTGACGACCTAGCGCATCTCCAGTTCACGCGGCCGGCGTGGTCGTTTGGCTTTGGGCAGCAAATCTTTGATATGCTCCCACTGGCTGTCAGTCAGATCAGAAGGGTAGTTTTTGTTAGGCATAACTCAAACATACCTAACTGAACTGGCTGGCAGTCAATTTTCAAACAGCTTCTAATCGCTGTCCTTACAATCTTTAAAAATGCGCCTCCAGAATTTGTTTCACGGAAAGTTTCACTCCCATTAAATGCGCGTTAGCAAGAATTAAAATACGTTTTTTGCATCGGCACAGGACATTTCGCATAATGACAAACGTTATAGATATTATGAGAAATAAAATATTATCCGTAACTCTAATGATTTTGGCGGTGTTTACCGCCGTTTCGGCGCAGACGCTGGACAAAGCTAAACTCGACCAGTTTTTTGACCGGCTCGCCGAAAAGAACAAGGCGATGGGGAGCCTGACGGTTGCCCGTGACGGCAACATTCTCTACACGCGCGCCATCGGCTACAGCCAGATCAACGGCAGCGAGAGAAAGCCTGCGACCACGGCGACCAGATACCGGGTGGGCTCAATTACCAAAATGTTCACCGCCGCGATGATCTTTCAGCTCGTCGAGGAAGGAAAATTGAAGCTGACTGACACCCTCGACAAATTCTTCCCGCAGATTCCGAACGCCAAGAAAATTACTATCGCGCATATTCTGGCGCACCGCAGCGGAATCCACGACTTTATCAAAGAACCCGATTTTCGCTCCTGGTCGATGAACCCGAGAACGAAAGACGAGACGCTCGCCTTCATTGCCAAGGGGACGCCTGATTTCGAGCCGGGCGAAAAACGCAGTTACAGCAATGCCGGATATGTGCTTTTGGGTTTTGTCGTCGAAAAGTTAGCCGGCAAACCTTATCAGGACGCATTAAAGAAAAGAATCACCGGAAAGCTCGGGCTGAAGGATACCTATGCCGGCACGGGGAAAACCGACGTCAGCAAAAAGGAAAGCTTTTCCTACAGTTACGCCGGAGACTGGAAACAGCACGAAGAAATGGATTTGAGCATTCCGGGCGGCGCGGCTGCGATCATTTCGACGCCGAGCGATCTCGTCAAATTCATTCAGGCGCTCTTTGACGGGAAGCTCATTTCGCAGGAGAACGTCAATCAGATGAAAAATGGAATGGGAATGAGTGAACACAAGCTCGGCGACAAAACAATCTATGGGCATGGAGGGGGCACGGACGGCTTTAGGTCGACGGTACTTTACCTGCCGGAAGAAAAACTAGCCGTCGCCTATACCGCGAATGCAAAAGTTTACTCCCTGGAAAGCATCTTCAGCGGCATTTTCGACATTTACTACAATAAACCGTTTGAGATTCCGACCTTTTAATCAAGCGCCGTCAGCCCGGAAATTTTGGAAAAATACCTCGGAGTATATTCGAGCCCGGGAACTCCCGGGAAATTTACGATCACCAGAGAAGGTGCGACGCTTCACGCGCAGCCGACCGGGCAGTCCTCTTTCCCGCTCGAAGCCACCGCGCAGGATAAATTTAAATTCGATCCTGTGGGGGTAGTTATGGAATTCGACGCCGAGAAAAATCAGATGATCTTAAAACGGAGCGGCCGGGAAACCGTTTTCACGAAAGAACATTAACCGTCATTAAAATTGTAGGGGCAGGTCTGAACCTATCTTGGATTCAGAATTGGTGTTTAATTCTTTAGATATAGTATTCAATAGATAAGCAGCCCAACGCTGGCGATAATCTGCCCGCCGCGCACAGCCTCCGATCTGATTTATATATTCTACTTGAGAGACAAGCTATCGGCGGGTCAGCTTCAGCGCCTTG
>DASWNS010000156.1:0-12877 GCA_036399115.1 Pyrinomonadaceae bacterium
CGGCGACGTGCGGCGGCGTGACGGTCGCCGCGAAGGCTTGCGTCTGATGACACGAGGCGCAGTTTGTCTCCATGCTCGTGCGCAGCGAATGGCAGGTCGTGCAGGAGTTGGCGTTAGGTTCGCGTGCAATGGCAAGCGGCATTGAGAGATTCTGGCGCGCGTGCGCGTTGGATAAGGGCGCGGGCGAGAACGCGGAGGTGTAACTGAAAGCGGCGACGATGGAGAGCAGCCCGACGACGACCAGCCCCCAGGTGAAGATCGAGAAAGGCCACGGGCGTGCGAGGTCGCGCGTCGGCTTCCAGTTGAAGCGAGCTTTGCCGAGTTTGGCCGCGGGCGGGCGCGGTCGCAGGGGCGAGGGGCGCGCCACCTTGCCCGCCTCGCGCTTGCGCTTCTCCCAGAAAACGTCGAGCGCGCCTTCATCCGTCTCCGCGCCTTCGGCGTCGGCGGAAGACGCGCTCCGTGGATGCACGTCGGCGGTGGTCGGCGCGCCGGGCATCGCCTGCACGCTTCCGGTCGGGAGTTCGGCGTCGCCGACGCGCACGGCGGTCTGATACCTGACGCGAATGGCGAGCGCGTTTTCGTTGAAATCTATGAAGAGGAAGAAGGGACCAATCTGAACCACGTCGCCATCGGCCAGCGCGGCCTTCTCTTCGACGAGTTTGCCGTTGAGCGTGGTGGAATTCGAGGGGCTGAGATGGAAGATGTAGAAACGCCCGTCAATTTTTCTGACGCCCGCGTGGAGGCGCGAGACGGTCGGATGATTGAGATTGAGTTCGCAATCGGGGAGACGCCCGATTGCCAGCCCTTCGGAGACGAGCGTGACCGGATCGAAGGAACGATCCTCGCGCGTGATGATGAACGTGTTGGCCTCTTGCCGTGTGCTCACTGGAATTGACTCCGCTGGCCGCCCGACGCGGCGGCAGCCCTCTGGATGTTTGGCGAGACAGATGCTCCCTAGTGCACTCTGAAAAAGATCACTTGAATGATGTGCACGAGCATCAACACCAGCATCAGCGACGTGGCGACCACATGCGGCGCGAGCCACAACTTGAGCAGTTGATGCAGGTAGATCAGAGAATCAACCCGGCGCAGCGTGACGGTTGATTCGATGGCGTCGAGCAGCAGACGCCCTTCGGGGCGATATTGCGAAGGGTCGTCCGCGCCGAAGAGAAACGTGCCGCTCAATTCCTCCGAACGTTTCTTGTAAGGCTCAAGCTCCGTCTTGAAATCTTCGCGCGCCATCGAATGAAGCGAAGTTAAATCTTCGCGCCGCACGAACTGTCGCAGCAAGTAACCGAGAGAGAGATAGCGCGGGCGCACTTTGCGCCGGATGAGTTCGCGCACGGCGGGAGTGCTCTGTGTGCCGATATGAGCGAGCGACTCGCGTAGTTCGTCGCGCCTCATGCGCAGGTCTTCGATCAGGAGCGGTTCGCCTTCGATGCTCGTCATGATGCGCGGCACGACGATGTAACAGACGATGCCGAAAAGCCCTGAGAGGATGACGAGGTCGAAAGAGATCATCAAGAGCGAGGTGAGCAGGCCGCCCGTGCTGCGCCCGCCGTGCAGGAGGAGCAACAGCCCTGCGACGATGCCCGCATAGACGTGTGCGAGCATCCAGTAGCGCAGCGCGCCCGCGCGTCGCCGGTAAATTTGCTTGCGCCCCGGATAGGCCATGACGATGGCGATGCCGACGAGTCCGACGAGTCCGGTCAGCCAGCGCACGGTGAGCCAGGTGCCGCCAATGCTGCCGTCGAGGCCGTAGCGGAAGATCGCCCAGATGGTGAGCGCGGTGAAGAGGATGGTGGAGAGGATGCCGCCCGCGTGCCAGAGTCGCGCCGGGATGTCGCGCTTGTGTATGTTGCGCCCGATGGCGTGCGTCTGGTCTTGAAAGACGATGCCGATGCGATTCTTAACTTCGGTGAAATACTCGCGCGGGTTAACGCGCACGAGCGCGCCCGTCGGGCAATTTTCCTGACACGAATAAGCGTGCGTCTTCGCGCCCTTCGGATTAAGACCCGTGTTGTTACAGAGGTTGCATTTGACGGCGAGCAGGTTTTCCGTGTCCGTGACTTCCGGCGGCGGTTCGGGCGGCGCGAGGCTGAACCACTTGCGCACACGACCCTGCCATGTCACGGGCGCAGGAGCGACGGGCTTGCGCGGGATCATCGAGATCGCGTTGTAGGGACATTGCGTGGCGCAGTCGCCGCAGCCGATACAGGTCTTCGGGTCAATATCGATCTGGCCGTTGCTGAAACGACCGATGGCGCCCGTGGGGCAGCCGGTCAGGCATTCGGGGTCCTGGCAATGCAGGCAGACCGAAGGCGAGAGTAAGTGCTGGCTCGATGCGCTGTCGGGCTTCTTCGGGCGTTCGATGTGGATGCCGCGCCGGAGCAGGCGCGACTGCCCGTGAACCTTGTGGCAGGCGAGCGAGCAGTTGCCGCAACGCACGCACAAGTCCATGTCCATGACGAGCAGGTTCGTGCCGTCTACGATGCCGGTGGAAATCTCTTTCTCGGTCGCGCCGAGTTGGAGGGCGGCGGCCTCCGCGACGGCTTCGATCTTGTCGTCGGCCACGGAGAATCTGGCAAACTTGGTTGTCACGGCGTCGCGCAGTTTGGGATTGGCGCGCAGGTGCGAAATCGAAATTTCGAGCACCTCTGTGCGCGAGAGGATCGTCGCGGTGTATGACCAGCTACGGTCTTCGCGGACGCCTTCGAGTCCGAGACAATTGCCCGCGCCGAGAAAGTCGAGGCCGGATTTTTCGTCGAGCGCGGCGGCCAGATTCGACATCGCAGGGTTGAACTCAAGACCGCTCACGCAACGCACCCACCCGTTTTTGATGAAGACGATGCGATCAATCGTCTCGCCTTCTCGATGGAGGATGTGGTTTTTGCCGTAGACCATGAAGCGCGCGGCGGCGCCGAGTTGTTTCAGGAGGTCTGCGTCGAAGGCGTTGCCCGTCGCCTGTTGCACATCGACGAGCGTACGCCCCAGCCCGTGTTTGCGATAGGTGACATCGAGGTTCTGGCCGAACTTCGGGAGCTTGCGGAGCAGGCGCAGGGCTGGACGCGTGACTTCGAGCACGGTGGCGGGTTTGGCCGGGGAAGCCTTGACGGTGGCATTGCGCGGCACGCCCGCCAGAATCGCCATCTCGCCGAAGCTGACTCCTTCGGGAATCTCGCCCACCTTCTTCGGCGTGCCGTTTTCGTCGTTGACGTAGGCATCGCACATGCCTGCCACGGTAATGTAGAAAGTGTTGCTGCCCCAATCGCCCTGCCGGATGATCTCCTCGCCCGGTTCAAACTCGAAGAGGCGCACGTAAGGGCCGACTTTTTTGCCGTTATAGTTGCGCCCGTAGGCCACCACTTCCAGATCGAGTTCGTAGGTGAAGTGGTCGTCGTGGCGTTCGACCAGTTCCGAAATGATGTCAACTTTACTGATGGCGTCGAGGATAGTTTTATGCTTAGTAATTTCCTTGGGCATAGAGAAGGATGATTCCAGATTTTAGGTAGAGCGAATAGATCGGAAGCGACAGCGTATAAGCAGATGCCTTCGAAAGTTGCGAAAGGCTTTGATTGCTGAACGGCGGGCATTATAGCAGAGTCCGCCGTGTGTGGTGAGACTTTAATAAAAGCGTGCGCATGAAGAACCGCAGACGGCGTGTGGACTGAAAATTCGACACGGTTTTCTGGAACTTCGAGGGCGGTGCGGCGTGTACCTGAACGGGCGACCGTGCGGTTGGAAGTGTATAATACTGTCCGCGCACCGGGTGGCGCGCATACCCTGCCGGGGGCGCGGCGAAAAGCGAAAACTCCCCGTCGGACGCCCTGAAGTATGAGTCGGAGAGCCTACCTGTCCTAAGCATGAGTGCGATTAGTTCCATAGACGAACTGCTGCTCCCCGCGCGGGCGACCGTCGCCCGGCAGAGCAGCGCCGTGGCCGAACCGCTCTCCGATCACTCCCTGCTGGAGGCGGCGCGCACGGGCGACGAGGCGGCCTTTGCCGAACTCGTCAGGCGTTATCGCAACCAGATCACAAATTACGTCTATCGCCTGACGAACGATTACGAGTCGGCGGTTGATCTGGCGCAGGAGACTTTCATGCGCGTCTTTCGCGCAGCGGATCGTTATCAAGCGACCTATGCTTTCTCGACCTACATCTATCGCATCGCAACCAATCTCGCCATCAGCGAGTTGCGCCAGAGAAAACGACGCCGCCTCGTCTCCCTGACAGGCTTCTTCCAGTCGCAGGATCAGGCGGGCGAGCCGTGTGAGTTAGACCCTGCGGACAAGCGGCCTCTGCAAGACGCCGCGATGGTTGACGACGAACGCCGCGCGGCGGTTGCGCGCGCCATTGCGACGCTGCCGGAGAAGTATCGCGCGCCGCTCGTCCTGCGCGACATCGAAGAGCGCAGCTATGAAGAGATCGGGCGCATCCTTGAGATGAGCGAGGGAACGGTGAAATCGCGCATCAGCCGCGCACGCACATTTTTACGCGATAAGTTGCAGGACTATTTATAGTCGGGGTGGTGTGAAAAAAACATGAATTGTCAGAAGTGCAAAATCGAGATCGAGGAGCGAAACCTGCGGCGCGAACGCTTGAGCGACGCGGCGACGGCGCATCTATCGGCGTGCGCGAGTTGCCGCGTCTTCGGTGAAGAGCGTCTCGCGCTCAGTCGTCTGGTCGGCGGGCTGGAGAAAGTCTCCGCCCCGGCTGATTTCGACTTCCGCATGCGCGCACGCATGGCCGCCGAGGCAAACGCCGGGAACGCGACGCGCGCACGCTGGTTTAATTTCTCCCCCGCAGCCCTCTCCTGGCCTCTGGCCGCCTGCTTCGCGCTCGTCGTCTCCGCCGCGTTCTACTTTCAACAACAGCAACCGGCGAGCGTGACAGCTACGCCCGACGAAGCGGCGCGAACAGCCGTCGTCATCGAGCCGCCAACGACTTCGCGGGCTTCGAGCGGCGGAGCAACTGCTCAAAGCGCGCCGGTCAAGAACGTCGAAACTGCGCGCGTTGCCGTTGCGCCCTCTTTGAAGAACCCGACCGTCGTGCGCCGTCGCGCATTGCCCGCGCGTGGCGGCGAGCAAACGACGGTCGAGGCGGCGCAAATTCGTGTGCGACTTGAAGAATCGAATTCCGTGGGCTTGTTGGGTTCGCCCTTGAGGCATGCCGTGAACGGCGCGGCGCAGGGCGAGGGCGCGTCGATTCCCGTGCAGGTCAGCACGCAGGAACGGCCTCTGAAAGTTCTACTGCAAGAGACGGGCGGCGCACGCACAATCTCGGTCGAGTCCGTCTCCTTCGGCTCGCGCGATGTCATCGGTCGCCCGGCGACGATCTCCAAAGCCTCTCTTTCGACGAATCAAGGTGTGTGGTAGTGGCACTGAAAGTTTTAAAACAGAGAATGCGTAACTTGTTCGCCGCGTGTGGCGGGCGACAGGACGGGCGCACGCTCGCGCGGCTCGCGGTCTGCGGCGCGCTCCTCTACGCTTGCGGCGCGCAGCCAGTGTACGCGCAGTCGCCGCAGGGCAGGCCGTCGCCGCCGCGTCGCGCGCCGATGCCTCCGGTTCCTACGACGCAGACGAAATCCGGTGTCGCCGCTCCGGCGAAATTTCAAGCCGCCGCGCCGCAAGTGATCGCCGTCGTGCATCGCATGAGCGGGTGGAAATTGCGCACGCTGCTGACGCCTGCCGACGCCTCTTCCGCTTCCAACTTCGACGAGAACTTCGTCCGCACCAATATCGTCGCCGGTTTTATCCTGCCGGACGGGCGCTCCGTCATCGCACGCCTGCCGCAAGCCGAAGCCGAGATGCTGAATCTCTCGACCGCCTTTCGCACTCCCGGATCGCCTGCGGGCGCAACGACGGATGATGCCGAGTTGCTGCTGGTGCGTCCGGACGGCGTGCAGTTCAGAGCGCGCTTCATCGGACTCGACGCCAGCACCGGCCTCTCGCTGCTCGAATCGGACAAGCCGCTGCTTGCGCCCGCTGCGGAGCCGATGCCGAACATCCCGCCCGTCGTCGGCCAGCGCGTGCGCGTGATTGCGCCCGTGCGTGCCGCCACGCCCGCCGCCGCGCCCGCTGCCGCTCCTATTGCGCCCGCTGCCGCCACGCCCGCGATCTCTACGGCGCGACCGGAGGATGCGCCCGTGGGCGATGAAGGCGTCATCTACATGAACATGAGCGAGGAAGCGGGGCAGTTGCGCGAGGTGCGACGCTCGCCTTCGGGCAGGGCTATGGAGATGACTCTGGAAGTAGACCGCGTCTCGCCCGAATGGGCGGGCGGCGTGGCCTTGAGTGAGACGGGAACTCTCATCGGCATCATCGAAGAGAGCGATGCGCGTGCGACGCGCCTGATGTCTGCCGAAACGGTGCGCGGCGCGGCGCGTCGCGTGCGTGCACGGCGCGCGAGCGTGCCGCAGCCGTGGCTTGGCGCACGCGGCGATGCCGTCGCCTTCGCGCCGCTCGAACAGTTTCTCGCGCGCGGGTGGCGTCCGGAAGAAGCGCGCCTGCTTGTGAGCAGGCAGCGCGGCGTGTTGCTGACCTCTGTGGCTCCGGGCACGCCCGCCGCGCACGCGGGTCTGCGTCCTGGCGATGTCATCTCGCGCATTGGCGAACATGATGTGCGCAGCATCGAAGACATGTCCTCGATGATCAAAGAACTCGGCGGCAACACGCTCGCCAACTTCACGGTGCTTCGCGCCGAGAGCGCGCCGCTGAAGCTGGCCGTGCGTCTGAGCGAATCGCCGAGTCCGGGGCTGGACACCGCGCGGGCGGAACTGCGCGCCTTGCAGTCCGAACTACGCGCCACGCAATTTGCGATCAACTCCACGCAGAAAGACCTGCGCCGCCTTGAGTCGGAACTGAGCCGGATCGAGAGTGAACGCGAACGCATCGGGGCGACGGATGCGTTCGTGTCACAGAAGATGCTGGAAGAGTGGAAGCGCACGCAGGCGCGGCATCGCGCGATGTTGGAACAGACGCGGAAGATTTCCACCGACTATGAACAGGTGCGCGCACGCATGACGGAGGCCGAGGCGCGTTATCGCATGGCGGTCGAATCCTACAGCGGGCTGGCCGTCAGACCTCTACTCTCGTTCGGACTTGAGGCCGTGCGGATCTCTCCCGCGGCGACGAAATTGTTGGGCACGCAGGCGACGCAGCAACAGCAGTCCGGCCTGCTCGTCATCTCTGTGCGTCCGGGCAGCGCGGCGGCGCGAAGCCGTATCCAGACCGGCGACATCATCGAGTCGGTCAACGGCCAAAAGTTCTCCGAGACGAACTGGAATTTCAACTTCTCGGACGAGTTCGACGCAGTCCTCTCGCTCGGCATCCTTCGCTCCGGCGAAAAACTTTCGTTCGACCTCTCACGCCAGAACAGCCCACGCTAAGCACGCAGACGACGGAAGGGCGCAGGCCGAAAGTGAAGCAGTGGACGCCCGCGCGCCATCCGCTTCGCCTGCGCCCTGCGCCCTGCGCCTTTCCCCTTTTTCCTTTTGGCTTCCCGGTTGTGATACTCTAGCCGCACACTGGTTCTAGTTCTCCAAATCGCTTTTGCACTAATTTCCACGGGAGCGGCATGCTACACGAAGCAATTGAACGCTATCATGGGTTACTGGCGGACGACGATCTGGCCGAAGCATCGCGCAAGATGCTCGACGAAGGCTTGGAGCGCGCCAAACTGATCTTCGGCGGGCGTCGCCTCTCGCCTTACCTGCGTCCACACTTCGTCACCGAAACAGACTTCGCACGCATCCAGACGGTCTGCGAGATCGTCTGGAGCGCGATTCAGAAGGTGAAGGATGCGGCGGTCGGCAACGACGAACTGCTGGACGAACTCGGCATCACGGAGATCGAACGCGACCTCGTCAGCATTGATCCCGGCTACGAAGCCGTCTCGCCCACCGCGCGGCTCGATTCGTTTCTCACCGAAGAGGCTTACAGCTTCGTTGAACTAAACGGCGAAAGCCCCGCCGGGATCGCTTACGTCGATGCCGCTTACAAAATCTTCTCCGAACTGCCCGTCATGCAACGCTTCGCAGAGCACTACAACGTGCGCCCGCTCTACGGTCGCCACTTCATGCTCGAAGTGCTGCTGCGCGCCTACACGGAATACTTGGGTCGCACGCCGGAGCGCAAGCCGCTCATCGCCATCGTCGATCTGAAAGATTTGCCGACGCAGAAGGAGTTCGAACTGTTTCAGGAATACTTCGAGGGCGAAGGCTACAGGTCAATCGTCTGTTCGCCGCAGGAGTTGGAGTTCAGCGGCGGGCGTCTGCGCAGCGGCGCGGATGAGATTGATATTGTTTACAAACGCCTTCTGGTCAACGAGTACATTCCGATCATGGAGGAGTTTCCCGCGCTCTTAGACGCTTACAGGGCGGGCGCGATCTGCATGGTCAACAGTTTTCGCTCCAAGTTGATCCATAAAAAAGCTCTCTTCGCAGTGCTTACCAACGAACGCTACGCGGAGCTTTTCACGGCGGAAGAACGCGCCGCCATCCGCGCCCACGTGCCCTGGACGCGCAAGGTGCGCAACGAGACGACCGACCACTACGGCGAACAAATTAACCTGCTGGAGTTTGCCGCCAACTCGCGCGACCGTCTCGTCCTCAAGCCGAACGACGACTACGGCGGCCACGGCATCTACATCGGTTGGAACACGGACGAGATCGGCTGGGATGAAGCCCTGCGCCACGCGCTCTCAAACGGCGACTATCTCTTGCAGGAACGCGTGAGCACGGCGCGCGAATCGTTTCCGGCTCTGCAACCGGACGGCACGTTTGAGTTTGCCGAACAACTCGTAGACCTCGACCCGCTCCTGTTCTTCGGCAAGGTCGGCTCGGCCTTCACGCGGCTTTCATTCACCGAACTCGCCAACGTCTCTTCGGGCGGCGGCATGGTTCCGACGTTTATCATCAGCGAAAAAACCTGAGCTGCAAGTCACGAGCGATTGTTGCGCGCGGCGGCGGTGGTGCGCGATTGAAAAACCTGTGACGCGTTTTGTCGGCTTCGAGTAAGATGGAGCAGTAGTTCGTCAAACTGAATCATCCGGCACAGGAAGTGTAAACATGAGCGAAGAGTTTGATGCAGAGTCGAATTTGCCTGTGGATGATCGTCGGCAGTTCGACCGTTCACGCTTGATCGTCGATGTCTTTTTCGACGGCGCGGACGGCACCGCCGTCGCCAGCACCAAAGACATCAGCCCCGGCGGCCTCTACATGAACACGCAGACGAAGCTGCCCGAAGGCGGGCTGCTCACGCTCAGACTCCCGTTTCCGGAGGGCGACGTGATCGTCAACGCGGAAGTGGTTTACAGCAATCCCGGCCTCGGCGTGGGCGTGCGCTTTCACGGGCTGACGGAAAAAGATCGCGCCATCATGCAGCGCGCTCTGCCCGAAAGTTAATGGTTGAGACGCAGGACGCGCAACTTCGTTGGGACGAACTGCCGGAGACGGTGCGCGCCGATTTAGCACACAAACTTGAAAACTTGTACGGGCAGGAAGACGACGAGAGCGCGTTTGATGCTCTGGCGGTCGATAAGCAACAGGCGTTGTTGCTCTTCGCCGTTCGGCTGCGAGCGTTGAAGTTGTGGCCGGAGATTGAAAGCATCGAAAACGTCTACGGCCTCGGCGGCGTCGGCCTCAATATTCGAGCACGGCGCAGCCTGACTTCGACGCTCGCCGCGCACGAGAAATTCTCTTCGCGCTTCGCCGCGCACGGCGACACCGCCCGGGGCTTTTTCGAGACTGGCCGCACACGCGCCGCCCTCCATTTTTTGCGTATGCACGGCGACGCGCCGCGCTGGTCGATTCATTTCGACCTGCACGCCCCGACGGCGAACGCGCGCAGTCTGTTTCTACACTTCTGGCACGAAAAATGGCGCGGCGAGACGCCGGATTGGCGCGCGATCAAAGCCGCGCTGGTTTGAATCGCATGCGCCGGATGCTGCTGTTTATCCTGTGTTCGTGACGATGCCGTCAGGGATTGTCTTTGCGGCGACGCGCGGGTGTTTGCCGTAAGCGATTGAAGATGTCGGTCTTCCCCCTTTAGCTCAACACATGTCAGGTCTTGCAAGGAGAGCGAAAACTTATGTTCGAGAAGTACACGCTTGGCATTGAAGAAGAATTTCAAATCGTTGACCCGGTGACGCGGGAGTTGCGTTCGCACGTCTCCGAGATGCTGGAGGAAGGGAAGATGCTCCTCGGCGAGAAGATCAAGCCGGAGATGATCCAATCCATGATCGAAGTCGGCACGGGCATCTGCCACAACATTCAGGAGGCGCGCACCGACATCACCAACCTCCGCTCCATCGTCTCTTCGCTCGCACGCAAGCAGGGACTCGAAGTGGTCGCGGCCTCCACGCATCCGATCTCGCAATGGCGCGAACAGAAGATTTACGACGACCCGCACTACACGCTCCTCATCGAAGAACTGCAAATGGTCGCACGCTCCCTGCTCATCTTCGGTCTGCACGTCCACGTCGGCATCATTGACCGGGAGCGACAGATTCACATTATGAACGCCGCGCGCTATTTCCTGCCGCACGTTCTCGCTCTCACCACTTCGTCGCCCTTCTGGCTCGGCATCAACACCGGCCTCAAATCCTATCGCTCCGAAGTCTTCAAGAAATTTCCCCGCACGGACATCCCAGACCATTACGACTCCTACGCATCGTTCCAGCGATACATCAAGCTTCTGCTCGACACGAACTGCATCAGCAACCCGCGCAAGATTTGGTGGGACGTGCGCCCGCATCCGGTTTTCGAGACGCTGGAGTTTCGCGTCTGCGACATCCCGACGCGCGTGGACGATACCATCGCCATCGCCGCGCTCTTTCAAGCCATCGTCGCCAAGCTCGACAAGTTGATCGAAAAAAATCTCGGCTTCCGCCTCTACCGGCGCGCGTTGATTCAAGAGAACAAGTGGCGCGCGGTGCGCTGGGGCTTGGAAGGGAAGATGATCGACTTCGGCAAGCAGAAGGAGGTGCCCGTGCGCGATCTGATTCTTGAACTGCTAGACTTCGTTGACGACGTGCTCGACGATCTCGGCTCGCGCAAAGAGGTCGAACACATCCACACGATCCTCGAACGCGGCACTTCCGCAGACGAGCAGTTGCGTGTCTTCGGCGAGACGAACGACCTCAAAGCCGTGGTTGACCGCCTGATTACGCGGACGATGGAGAACGTCCCAACCATTCAGATTTAAACACCACGCGTTTCTTCAGCAGCAAAGGTAGAGACGAAAAAAGCCCCCGGTCACAATGGCCGGGGGCTTTTTGACAGCTCGCGTGTTGAAAAATTTATGCCGCGTGATTGAGCGACTGGCGCAGGAAGTTTTCGAAGATGATGCGACCGTCGCGTGATTCGTTCGGGTGCTCCCAGCGCGTAGCGCGCGTCTTGTCCCAGTCCTCGAAAGATTTTTCGAGGTGGAACTGGACGGTGTAGATGAGTTGCCCGCCGGTGCGCTTGACCATCATCTGATTGCGGCAGAAGTAGGCCGTGGCGAGAAGTTTGAAACCTTCCGGAATACGGTCGAGTTGCAGCCCGTGATTTTGCCAGACGCGCAGGATGCAGGCTTCGATGGTGTAATCCTGCCAGATACCCGAATCGCGGTCGCCCACGCCTTCGAAGATCGGGTCTTCGGAGTTGGTGATGCGGATGAAACGATATTGATACTCGAACGGGCGGCCTTCGCGTCGCTCGTGCTGCTCCATGTTGTCGAGCGTTACGACGCGTGCGCCGAAGCCGAGGCCGACGAGTTGATGCCCGCCGCAAATGCCGAGCACCGGAATCTTCGTCGTGCGAATGAAGCGACCGAAATTTTCGACGATGCTCGGATGATAATAATCGAAGTCGCGGAGCGTGCCGCTCAAGACAATCGCCTGCGGCTCGAACTCTGCCGCCGCCTCTGCGATCTCCGAGACGTGCGCGACGTGCGTTTCCGGTTCGCGCACGAGGCGCGAGATGTTGTTGCGGATATTCCCGACGGCCAGACCCGCGATCTGCCGCTCGCGTTGGAGATGCGACTTGGCGCGGCGTCCCCACTCGCCCACCGCCATCTCCGACAAGTCGCGCTCATCGCGCAGCAGGTCGTCTATGACAAGCACGCGAATCGCTTCGATGCGCTTTTCAATCGGCTCGAAGCGACAAAAGGTGCGCTGGTTGAACGGGAAAGGAAGTGGCTCCTCTTGATCCGGGGGCGTGATTGTCTCTTTAACTTCTTGCATCATCAAAAAATAATTTACCAGTTCGGGATTAGATGTTCAAACGCGCGGCGGTCGTTGTTTAGTATTCTGGTTGAATTGTGGAATTTGTGTGCCGGCTCCGGCCTCCTCGATCTCGCGGCGCAAATCCGCGATGAGCGAGTTGCGCAGACGCGTGCGGTAAGCCTTATTTCGCGCGCCCGCCAGATGCTCGACGAGCAGTAGCATGCGTTGCCAACTCGATTCGAGTTCGTCTGCGAGATGAGAGATTCGCGAGATGTCATAAGGGACGGCGACGTTCGCGCAACCGGCGCGGGCAAATGTCGCCAGGTAACGAGCCGTTGCCAGATCAGGGCAGGACATGCGGCGGCGACCGATTTTCAACTCCACGCCGAGAAGCGTGTGCTGCACGTTCACTTGTTCGGGCTTAGTTGCGGGCGTGGCCTGCAAAGCGTGTGCGCGTGTGCGCAAGGGCAGAATCCGCTCGCGGTAAAAGCGCGGCAGCCAGACCTCGCCGAGCGTCTCTTTAATCTGCGCGGCCAACGCTTCGAGCGAGTCGGGCGCGCGCGATCTTCCGGCTCTCTTCGTTGCAGATGACATAAAAAAGTGACAAGTGACGAGTGACGAATGACAAGTTAGAAAAGCCGTGAATCGTGAATCGTAAATCGTGAATAGA
>DASWNS010000157.1:0-6049 GCA_036399115.1 Pyrinomonadaceae bacterium
GAGGGTGGCGGAGCGTCGTCTCTATCAGGCGACGGCGATGCCGAACAACGGCATGCACACGGCCGCGAATAGCGCGGCTCTCATCCACAAGGCTTGTCCGTATCGGCGTTGAATGCGCGGCGGGTGATGCCGAGCGTTAGGCCGCCGGGGTAAGAGAGTCTATGTGGGCTTATGATTTCGAATGTGATAAGACGATGGCGGAGATCATCTCCGCCCTCAACGAGTCAGGGCCGTGGCAGTGGGTCTGGAGGGATAAGGACGCCTTCGGGCCGTATATTTCTTCCGTACCGCTCGAAGGCGTGAGCGTCCGGATATACGACCTCGACGGTTACTACAGCAACGGGCCGACATATACCGCTGACTTCAAGCTGGGCGAGGGGTGTAAGGCCGAGTGGGCGACGATTGATCGCGTCTTTAGAGAGCTGCTCGGCAATCTGCCGGTGCGCAACCTGACGATAGGTGAAGGCTACGATTAGCCCGGTGACCTAACGACGGCATGCTCCCGACGGCGAACAGCGTTGCCTTCGTGCGCCAACAATCTGCCAGATAACCCTCATTAACAGGCCATCCTAAACCGCTCGTATGTTGCCCTCCGCGCGTCACCGATAGGGTCAAAGCTTTGGATATGGGACTCCACTTTCGGCCCGTCTTGGCTAACACGGCGCGCACGAGTTTTTGATTGGCTAGGTTCTGGGTAGGTCTTTCAGAAAAGGAAGTATCTCGAGGTTGGTTGACTGGTGCAGGACGGAATTGCCGGTGTAGGATTTACGTTCCGCGTCGGGGGTCTTCTCAAACATCTTCTTGAAGACGATCGCCGCCTTCGAGCGGTCGATCATCGTCAACTCGCAGTCTTCGACCTCGGCCGGGAACTCCCTCCCGTCTTCAGTCCTGTAGATGCCTTTATCGGTCATCTTACAGTCGACTAGGGCAATCGTCCCGACTTCTTCGGGCTTTGAGGCGTAGATTTCTTCTAGTCCCCGGAAATAAAAAATGTCCATGTAATACGCGCCGCCGTTGACGGGTCCGCTTTTTAACTGCTTCCTCATGAAGACGGCGACCTTTCCTTTGATGGAGGGTTGGTCGCTAAGTTCCACCTTCGCCGGTACGCTGGTCAACTCTTTAACAGAAGCCATCAGGTTCTTTTTGATTCCCCCGAATTGCTCCTCCGCGCGATACCTTTCTGTGTCCCCGCAACCTGAGAGCCAAGCCGCCATGAGCAGCGAAGCAGTAGTGAGACATGTCAACTTTTTCATCGCGCTTATACCTTTCCGTAGAGGCGGCTCTGTCTGAGCGGGAGTGAGGTCTAATTTAATAGCGCGCTACTTATATCCCTGGCTAGCCGTCCCGTCAATTCTTGGGCCGACGTATGAGCGCAAGTAATAGAGATGATTGAGCGGAATTTTTGATGGGCTGACCGTTTGGGCTTCAATGTCGAAAGGAGATGTGTCATGGCATTTCAATCAGAACATTGTATTGAGTGCGACGAACCGGGTAATCGCCTGACCAAAGGCAATGGTAAATGTAATCTGTGTCGAGGATCGGGGGTTGATGTGGGCGTGGCGGTGCTAGCCGGGTATGAGGGCGAATGCGAAAGATGCAACGGAACGGGGGTATGTCCCGCTTGTAATGGAACGGGTGAAGTTAGTTGACATATTAATAGAGGCCGTAGTGGGAGGGACGTGCAGAGTAGAAACAATAGAAATGAATCGCGAAGAATTACTCTCCCTCGTCCCCGCGACTAACAACGCATTCAAGCCGATGCCTCGATAGCGCTGACTCACGAGTACCTCGCCGTGATGCTCGGCGTGAGGCGCGCGGGCGTGACCGAAGCGTCTGTAAAGATGAAGGAGGCGGAATTGATTACCTACAAGCGCGGCGACATTCAGATACTCGACCGCGCGGGGCTTGAGGCAGAGTCGTGCAAGTGCTACGAGAGGATGAAGGCCGAGTACGGACGCCTGTTCACAAATCAGCCGCGTCCCACCGACCTCATGACTCCTGTCACGTTCGCCCTTTAAGGGGCGAGATGCGCGCTAACATGTTACGCAGTTGGGCGGCATCTTCCCCGAGGTAGAAGAGCCAGTCATTCCCGCCGGCATTTACGTCCGTGCCTTCCACGTCCTTGCCGTACTTCTCGGCCATCACGACCAGCGGCGTGTCGCCGTTATGCTTCGCGTGCCCGCGTATCCGCCGTCCGATGTCGAGCGACTCTTCGGTGCTTTTGCCTAGCGGCCCGAGCAGGATTAAATCCGCTCTCGCGAGGCCGTATTCGGCGCCCTCAAGCGCATCCTCAAGGTCTTCGGCCACCAACACCTTGTAGCCGCTCGCGCGCAGGCCCCGCTTTAAAAGCCGGCGAGTGTCGTCGTCCGGCTCGATGAAAAATATAGTTACCTGTTCCGTGCTCAATGAATACTCCCTTGTAGGTGCCGGTTAAGAAGGTTAGACAGTTGCCCCAGGGCGAGCGGCTTCTGCTCGTAGCCGTCGCAGCCGGCCGCGAGCGCCCTCTCCCGGTTCCCGGAGCTGTGGAGCGCGGTGAAGGCGATGATGACCACGCCGCATTTCTCCGCCATTCCGCGGATCATGCGGGTCGCTTCCAAGCCGTCGAGGACGGGCATCGTGATGTCCATCAGGATCAGCGCGGGACACTCCTCGCCCACCGCCTCGACGGCCTCCCGCCCGTTCGATGCTTCGATGACCCGGTAGCCGAGGTGCGTCAGTTGCAACCGCAGTACCTCGCGGATGTCTTCCGAGTCGTCCACCACCATCACGGTCGGGCGCTTCTCTGTCGTGCTCATGCGTTCCCCTTGTGCGGACTGCGGGACGGCTCAGACGCCGAGGCCCGCGAACGTTCACGCCATTAAGGGTGCTCGCTGGGGAAAGATTAAGGCTGGAGCGGGAGGGTTCCGGGTTAGTGGTCGGAGCCTAGGGCTGAAGGATTAATGTTTCGGCAGAAAACAACTTAATGAGAACACTGTACCTTACTCGGTGGCGGCGAGTAAAGGTATATGCCCGAATTCGGTCATATAGCCATATGCCCGAAAAAGCGACATACGGCCGATGACGTGATAAGATGGAATCGTATTTAAGCCGTACCGTTCTTTTAGAATCCAACTTTCGACATCAGGACTTGCCCGAACACGGGCATCTTCTCTTGCCGTCGGCTGTGTTCACACACGCTACCCGGTCAAGAAGGAGATGCGCCCCGTGCACAAAACCGCCAAATCGTCACCGCCCCGGAATAAGATTCTCGCCGCCCTGCCGGATAAAGAGTACCAACGCCTGCTGCCCCGCCTGACGCCCGTCTCCCTGAGCCTGGGTGAAACCCTCTACGAGATGGAGGGCAGCATCAAGCACGTCTATTTCCCCGGCAGCTCCGTCGTCTCGCTCGTCACCCACATGGATGAGGGGACGAGCGTGGAGGTGGGCCTGATAGGGGGCGAGGGGATGGTCGGCCTCTCCGTCGTAATGGGGGACGACGTCTCGCAGAACCACGCCATCGTGCAGATCGCGGACGGGGCGATGAGGATGACGACGGCCGCGCTCAGGGCGGAGCTGAAACACGGGGGCAAACTGCAAAGCCTGTTGCTGCGCTACTCGCTCACCCTGCTCAAACAGGTCTCGCAGACGGCGGCCTGCAACCGCAACCACAACTTGGGAGAGCGGCTCGCCCGCTGGCTGCTGCTGTGCCAGGACAGGGTCGGCGGCAGCGAGATAAGGCTGACGCAGGAGTTCCTGGCGCAGATGCTCGGCACGCGACGCTCGCGCGTGAGCGAGGCAGCGATCATCCTGCAGCGCGCCGGGCTGATCCGC
Source organism: Pyrinomonadaceae bacterium (assembly GCA_036399115.1). Taxonomy (GTDB): domain Bacteria; phylum Acidobacteriota; class Blastocatellia; order Pyrinomonadales; family Pyrinomonadaceae; genus JAIVJZ01. Next base: position 3,811 of record DASWNS010000157.1, read on the forward strand.
TACTCGCGCGGCATAATCACCATCCTCGATAGGGGAGGCTTGGAGGAGTTCGTGTGCGAGTGTTACCGGGCGGTCAAGGCCGAGTTCGACCGCCTATTCAGTCGTTAAAAGAGGCAAGACAACTCGGTGCGGAGTAAAGAAAGATGAATTCCACAGAAGAACCTTTTGTGGAATTAAATTCTGAAAGCTACGAAATCTATTTTTAGCCTTAGCGTTGCTCCTTTCCCTCAGTCGCAGTCAATTAAGACCTGTCCTATGTGTATTAGCACACCGACTGCCAAAGACAGGCGAGCTGTTATAAATAATCCCTCTCTTTAAACAGTAATAATTAAGAGTGGTCTGAGTGGCGGCCGAGCCAGGTGTTCCCTGTCGCCGACTCTAAAGGTCTGTTATGACGATGCTCCAACCCGAACAGCAAACCATCTCGCCTACGTTGAAGGAGCTGCTCGAGCGAACCACCGATGAGATCGCCCGACGCTGGTTGTTGGCGGTGCGTGAGGATCGCTTCCCCCTCGTTGAATAGAAACACGACGTGGCAAAAGATTCGTGTCTGCACACAGTCTGCTCTATTCGGCAGGTAGCTCAACCGACAAGTCGGTCAAACTCGTCCCTCACAATCCGGTAGCACTCGCAGGCATAATCTTCCATCCCCGCCCTATCCAGTATCGTGATGTGGCCGCGCCGGTATCTGATGAATTCCTCAGTTTGCAGGATGATGGCGGCCTCGGTGACACCCGCGCGGCGGATGCCGAGCATGATGGCTATAAAGTCGTGCGTGAATGGTAAGTCGTCACACACGCACCTGTCATGGCTCATCAACAGCCAGCGGGCGAGGCGTTCTCCGATAGTATGAAGACGATTGCAGGCCGCGATCTGACTCGTTTGCAACAGCAGCATTTGTAGATAGCGCAGCAGCAAATCATGTAACGCACCGCCCCGCTTGAATTCGTCCACAACAACGCTTGTCTTTACCCGTATCGCGCCGTCGGGTATTTGCACCATAGCCTCGTGCGGCGTCCTGTCAACTCCCAACACCGCGTAGATGCCGACCATCCCCTCGTATCCGGTGACGCCGATTTCGACGCTCGACCCGTCGGACAGTTGCGAGATAAGGGAAACCATCGAGTTCGAAGGGAAATAGACGTAATCAATCTTGCCGCCAGCTTCGTAGAGAATCTGGCTGTGGTGGAGTTCGACGGCTTCCAGATGTGGGCTGAGGCGTTCGTAATCTTCGACGGGCAAAGATGCGAGTATGTGGTTTTGCTGTGGATGGCGGATAGGTTCTGACATTAGGATTTCCCTTCTTGCGACTGCACGTGTGAAAACACAGCAGACGGCACAAGGAGAAGGACGTAAAACTCTTCCCAATGTCGAATGGTGGGTTGGTAAATAACTGTCGGACAACTGACGTGAGCATTATAGCACCGAAAGGCGATTTCCCGTACTAAGTCGTACAGACTCCTAGCCCCAATCGGCGTTATAAGTGCGTCCGTACCATAAGCTAAGAGGAAGGCAGTAGATACTACTCAGCACGCCTGGACGTTGGAGTAGCACGACTGCGGTGCTGCATCACTCTCCCTTCCCCGACACAATTTTTACTACCGTCCAAAACTCTCCGTCATGCAGAACACAAAGGCTCGCATCCTCTTTGCCGATGACCATGATGATATTCGGTTCATGGTAACTACCCTGCTCGGCGCGTACGACTATGAAGTCGTCACTGCCGATTGCATGGTTAGTGCTTTGGAACTGGCGCATAGCGCGGCCTTCGACGTATATCTCCTCGATAATCAGTTACCGGATGGGACGGGCAGTGAGTTGTGCCAGCGGTTAAGAGAGTTTGACAGTGACACGCCGATAGTCTTCTTCTCCGGAGACGCCTACGAATCCGACAGGCAAAGGGCGTTCAATAGCGGGGCACAGGAGTATGTGGAGAAGCCCGACCTTTCTGCCTTGAAGACGGCAATCGCACGCGTGCTCCGAACCCCGCAACTGGTACACTGACCACAAAGCATAGTTGTCGCTTTCGCCTAACAATCCATTGACCGCAAGGGGCTGGAAAGAACGTCGTGCGAATGTTACCCGATGATGAAGAAAGAGTTCACACGCCTACTCGACAGCAACGGGCACGCACTGTGAAAGGAAGCCCGCGCGCATCATCAATCTTGCAGCAAGCGGAGCCTCCACAGGCTATGAATCCTACCTGCATCGAAATGTAACTGGAAGTACATAATGGATG
>DASWNS010000158.1:0-12699 GCA_036399115.1 Pyrinomonadaceae bacterium
TGTTGATTTCGGGAGCATATCTCTGCACCCACCTGAACGCGGTCGAGTGATTTACGTCGAGTCCACGTTCACGCATCGTCTCCTCAACAGCGCGATAAGAAAGTTGATACCGGCAGTACAATCGAACGTATAGAAGGATAAATTCGGGCGGGTAAGGCCGCCGCTTAAAAGGCGAGGAGGTATGTTTCAGGAACAATCCTGATATGACGAGTGGAGAGAACTTGAGAGAGGGATAATACCTGAATGACTATTCTTGCAACACTGCCGTAAGGAGTCTCTCGCCGCTTATCTTTCCTGCGCCCGGTCTAAAGTTGCACTTCAAAGTTGGATTTACGATCAAGCTGGCGGCGGCAATAAGATTAAGAGAGATGAAATCAAAAGATAGAATTTTAGTGGTTGACGACGAGAGCAGCATCACCGGCGCGCTGGAGATGATTCTCGGAGAACAGGGCTACAATCTGTTCACGGCGGCGAGCGGGCTAGAGGCGGCGGAACTGCTCGCCCGGCACTCTTTCAATTTGGTCTTTGTTGATTTGCGTCTCACCGACATCACAGGACTCGAACTGCTCACGCGCATCAAGCACGACAGCCCCGACACGGAAGTCATCCTGATGACCGGATATGGTTCTGTGGATGTGACTATCGAAGCCATCAAGAAGGGCGCGTATTATTATCTGGAAAAACCTTTCACGCCTGACCAGGTTGTGATGCTCACGGCGCGCGCGCTCCAATATGCCGCAGTGCAACGTGAAAACCAGACGCTCAGGCGGACGCTTGCCAATGCCAGCAAAACCTTCGGCATCATCGGGTGCAGCCCGCAGATGCGCCATATCTTTGAAACCATCCGCGCCACCGCTAATTCCGACGCGTCTGTTTTGATCGAGGGTGAAAGCGGCACGGGCAAGGAGTTGATCGCCACCGCATTTCACCTGCAAAGCGATCGTTCCAAGCAACCCTGCACGCGTATCAACTGCGCCGCTATTCCGCCGGAACTGATCGAGTCGGAGTTGTTCGGGTACAAAAAAGGTGCCTTTACAGGCGCAGACCGGGATAAGCGAGGACTGATCGAAGCTTCGGAGGGCGGCACGCTGCTTCTGGATGAGATCGCGGAGATGCCCGTGCATCTCCAAACCAAATTGCTGCGCGTGTTGCAGGAGCGAAAAGTGCGCCGCCTCGGCGACGAGCGGGAAATTGAGGTCAATTTTCGTTTGATCTGCGCCACCAATCGCAGTACGTCACAATCAGTAGAGGAGGGGTTACTAAGGAAAGACCTCTACTTTCGCATCAGCACCATTAAGATTGAAGTGCCGCCGCTCAAGGAACGTCCCGATGATCTGGCGTTGCTGGTAGAGCACTTCCTCCAACGCTACAACAAGAAATATTATGCAAGCGAGCACGACATCTCTCCGTCCGCTCATGCTCTGTTGATGCATTACGATTGGCCGGGCAACGTGCGCGAACTTGAAAGCGTGATCGAGCGCGCGGTGCTGTTTTGCCGGGAAGGGCAACTGTTGCCCGAACATCTCCCGAAACATTTACAAGAAGCCGAAGCGAGTCCCTTCAAATGTGTCATTCCATCCTACATGACCCTCGCGGAGATCGAGCACGAAGTGATCTACCAGACGCTTAAACGCACCGGCGGTAACATGAAAAAGACCGCGCAAATACTCAACCTGCACCGCCCGACGCTCTATCGCATGTTGAAGCGCATGGGCGGCAACAAAGAACCGAAGAGCGTGGGCGCACCTCACTCGCTGCCTGTAGGCGCGATTTCGTCAAGCGACTCATAAGTCAGCGCTGTGGCGCAGTAATGTGCGCTTGTTTCATAATGAAACATAGAAAGACCCGCCATTGGCGCGGCTAATTGCTGAAAGCAGTCTCATCGCTATAAACGGCTGTAAAAGTAGCATCCGGATAAGTGGGCACAACGTTTGCTTAGCAGAGTTCGTTCTTACCGACGGAGAAGTTCTGTTGCCCGGCGATGTGGACATGAATTTGCGGTTAACGAAGTCCTGTTAAATTTAACCCGGTCTTTAACCGCGAAGTAACCTGCTGATCCGCTCCACGTCTCCTCTAAAGACCTTGCATCTTTACTTAAGAGCGCGCATTCGAGGATCGCGCACGCGTCTTCGTCCTGAGGTTCAGTTCCCTTGCGAGCCGCCGGCTCTTCTTCTGTCACAACACATTTCAGGGAGACCTTCCGTTGAATTTGAAATTCTATAAGCTATTGAGTCTTGCGCTGCTCTTCGCATTCATCGGCGTGATTAAGTTTGCGCGTCCGGTAGCGGGAAGCAACGATCTCCGCGCGTCCGTTTCAGCTCAGAGAGCGGGCGAGCTTCCTCCAGTCCAACAGAGCAAAGACGAGAATAAGTCGAAACCGAACAAGGGATCGAAGGGGGGTAAATTGTCGAAACTCGACTCAACCCTCATGGCTGTGCTCAGCCAACATGGTTTCACCGGCAGCATCGAGAGCACGCTCGAAGACCGGCTCGGGCGTCGCATTGACGCCAAACGCGCAGACCTCGGACGCCAACTCTGGTTCGATACCATCACGGCCTTGAACAAAGACAATAGCTGTTCCGGCTGCCATGCGCCGACCGCCGGTTTTGGCGATACGCAATCAATCGCCATCGGTATCGAAAGTAACGGCGTCGTAGGCCGCGACCGTCGCGGCCCGCGCAACCAGAGACGCACGCCGATGGCGATCAACACCGCGTTTTTCCCCACCCTCATGTGGAACTCACGCTTCTTCTCGCTCTCCGGCGACCCCTTTGACAACAGCGCGGGCTTCCAGTTTCCCTTGCCCGAAGGACTCTCGCTCTCCAATCTCCCGCACCTCCTCGTGGCGCAGGCGCACATTCCGCCCGTCGAGCGCAATGAAGCCGCCGGTTTCGATTTTCCCGGCGACAACTTTGTGCTTCGCACAGAGGTCATGCGCCGCTTGAACGAAAATGATGAGTATCGAAAACTGTTCGGGCAAGTCTTTGGCGAAGTGCGTCGGGGCGCGCCGATTGATTTCGAGATGTTCGGTAAAGCTATCGCCGAGTTTGAATTTACTTTGACGTTTGCCGATGCGCCCATCGACAAGTTCGCGCGCGGCGACCGCGACGAGATGACGGATGAACAGAAAAAGGGCGCGCTTCTTTTCTTCGGGAAAGCTAACTGCGCGCAATGCCACACCGTCGCGGGAAACTCCAACGAGATGTTCAGCGACTTCAAACAACACGTCGTCGGCGTGCCGCAAATCTTCCCGCGAGAAACCAATTCAGTGTGGGACGGTGAGGGCGGCAATGAGGATTTCGGGTTGGAGCAGGTCACGCAGAATCCGGCGGATCGCTATCTCTTCCGCACGTCGCCGCTGCGCAACGTCGCCCTGCAACCGACCTTTTTCCACAACGGCTCATTCAACAGACTGGAAGACGCGGTGCGCCATCATCTCAATGTTTTTCAATCGGCGCGCGGCTACACTCCGGCGCGGCTGGACCGCGATTTAACCGGGCCGCTCGCTCCCATCGAGCCGGTGCTGGCACGTCTCGATTCACTTTTAGTGTCGCCCGTCCATCTTACGGATGATGAATTTCGCCAGCTTGTGGAATTCGTCCGTGGCGGGCTGCTGGACCCGCGCGCCAAACCGGAGAATTTGCGTAAGCTGATTCCCAAGCGCGTGCCGAGCGGTCGTCCCGTGCATGTCTTTCAGTAAAAATTAGGGCGTTCAAATAAAGCAGCGAGAACCTGACCGACGTTACATCAAGGTCAGGTTCTCGCTGTTTGTGCGTTCATCAAAGCATCTCGCCCGCTGCTTTAACCAAACCACGCCCGGTCCAATTCGTATCACGGAAACTCTCAGAGTGTTTCAGCCTGAAACACAAATTCGATTGCCTCAACCCGACCTTAATATTCTGTTTTCGTTACAAAGTGCGTGTGCTTTGCTGATTTATTGGCAGGCTATGTGAAGGGGCACGGCTATTGCTCTAAGGGGTAACGTGCGTAGAAAGTTAGTCTAAACACTCATCAATCCGGGCTTACACAAGCACGGCTCCTCAAGCCTTATCGAAGGGGAGCGTTGAGTCTGTACCCTACCTTTTCCAAACCGTTTGAGTGTAATCCTGCCACCCCTGTTTGCTTAAAACAGCACACAGCAGAAGCAGCGGTGTTGTCAGAACCGCTTGCGCATCGAATGTGGCTCCTGATTCGTTCAGGCAGGATTAGCTCGTAGTCGCTTCTGATCCGTTCTTCACTAACCACTTTAAGGAGACAGCATGAAGGAAAGTCCCCCAACCTACTCTCGCCCATGGCGACCGATCCGTGGAAGTTTCTTCCTGATCAGTCTGCTGATGCTCTGGGCGGGAACGGCGTTTGCGCAAACGCCTGTCTCAACAGTAGACACAATTCCTGAAGATGGTAGCACCGAGGTTATAACAAAACCCGTCATCTACCCGACACCATTCCCAACTCCAACTCCATTCGCGACCCCCACCCCGACGCCAATCGCGACTCCGACGCCGAGCGCGACTCCGACACCCGTACCTGCACCGACGCCAATAGCAGGCGTGATACCTGCGTGCGGCAAGACAGTCACGGCGCGCGTCGTCGCGTTTGAGCAGATACATACCTACAACCGTTTCGGGGCGTTCAACCCGCACGGCTTGATGTACGCGCTCGTGCGCGATGTAGTGGGCAGCACGCCCGGAGGCGTGAGCCTGCGCGCGACCAAGCGCCCGCGTCCCATCGTCCTGCGCGTCAACGAAGGCGATTGTCTGCAAATAACCTTTACCAACTATCTCAGTCCGACGCAGCCGGCGGCCAGTCCCGAGCCGGGCGAAATTGATGGGGGCAGTGCGCCCAGGACGCGCCACGCTTCAATCCACGTCAACGGTCTGGACTATCTCAACATTGCTTCCGATGGGGCGAACGTCGGTAGGAACGCCTCGTCGCTCGCCGCGCCCGGCGAAACCAAAATCTACAGCCTCTACGCGAAAAAACAGGGACAGTACCTCATGTACTCGATGGCCGCACCGGCAGGAGGTGAAGGCGATAACGGCCAGCCCGGCCTCGGCCTGTTCGGGTCGGTCAACGTCGAGCCGAAGAATTCCAAGTGGTATCGCTCACAGGTGACAGCCGCACAGTTGCAAGCCGTCACCACGGGGCAGACCGCGAAGGGCACGCCCATCATCGACTACGAAAAGGTCGATGCGAGCAACACGCCGATTCTCAACATGCTCAATGGCAGCAATGAGATCGTGCACAGTGATATTAACGCCATCATCACCGGCGCGAACGGCGCGCTGCTGGAAGAAGACTGCACCAAAGCGCCGCCGACCGGCACTTGCGGCGAACCCTTCCGCGAGTTCACAGCGATCTTCCACGACGAGATCAAAGCCGTCCAGGCATTCGCTGAACTCAACGAGGAGATGTTCCACGGCGTGCGCGATGGCTTCGCCATCAACTACGGAGCCTCCGGCCTCGGCTCGGCGCTCATCGCCAACCGCAAAAAAGTAGGCCCCGCAAAGAACTGCGATGAGTGTAAGTTCGAGGAGTTCTTCCTTGAGTCGTCGGTTAACGGTGATCCGGCGATGCTCGTGAAGAAGAATCTCAACGGCGTCGCCACACAGGCGCTCTACCCGGACGATCCTTCCAACGTTCACCACTCTTATCTCGGCGACCCTGTGCGCTTCCGCAACCTGCACACCGGAGCCGAAACGCACGTCTTCCACTTGCACGCGCACCAATGGCTGCAAAGCCCGCGCGATGAGAATTCCACTTATCTCGACTCGCAGACCATCGGACCCGGTGGCGCGTTTACCTACGAGATCAACTACGGCGGCTCCGGCAACCGTAATCTGAATCCGGGCGATTCGATCTTCCACTGCCATCTCTACCCGCACTTCGCGCAAGGCATGTGGGAGTTGTGGCGCAACCACGATGCCTTCGAGGCCGGTACGCCTGACCGCAACCTGCCCGACGCGGAGATCGCGGGCGGGACGCCCAATCCGGCAGTCGTGCCGATTCCCGGTCGCGCGCTCGCGCCCATGCCGGCTGCAAACTTCAAAGGGTTTCCGTTCTACATCATGGGTCAGGCCGCCATTGCCGGCCACCGTCCGCCGCAACCACCGCTCGACATGGAGTGGGATGGCGGTTTGCCGCGTCACATCAGCGTGCACTCGCCCGTGGTCTTGAACGGTGAGCCTGCGATTGAAGCGGGACTGCTGAACGATCCGGTCGCGGCGAACGTCCTGTCGCAAATCACCAACGACGATGAAGTGCTACAGTTTGCGCGTCGCGAACTCCAGTCGAAACTCGTGCTGATCGATCCGCTCGGCACGCCGGACGAGAAGAACGCGATGAAGTTCCACGAAGGGACACTCACTTTCCCGAATGGGACGGTCGGTTTCCCTGATACGCGTACTTTCCCCGCTCCTGTCGAAGCCTGGCAGGGCGCGGCTTACTGGTCTTTCACCGCTTCCGGTGCTCCGGCCAAGTTTTTCGTCAACGGGCACACGCGGCAACCCGGCGCACCTTTCGCCGACCCGTGCCGGAAGAATCCCACTTTCGTGCGCCAATACCGCGCCGCTTATATTCAATTCGATATGACGGTCAATCGTGCGAAGTGGCATGATCGGCAAGCGCGCATCACGGTGCTGGAGCAGGATGTTAATTCGACGCTCAACGGCACACGTTCACCCGAACCCTTCTTCTTCCGCGCCAACTCCGGCGACTGTATCCAATTCGCAGCTACCAACCTGATGCCCGAGGTGCTCAATCTGGACGACTTCCAGATTTTCACGCCCACGGATACGGTCGGCCAGCACATCCACCTCGTCAAGTTCGACGTTACTGCGTCTGACGGAGCGGGCAACGGCTGGAACTACGAAGACGGAACGTTCGCACCGGGCGAGGTGCGCGAACGCATCGAAGCCAACAACGCTTACCAGACGGCCACCGGCGGCTCGCAGTTTCTGCACCCGAAGACGCACCCGCGCCTCGGCGCAGGTCCCAACGGCGAGTGGATCGGCGCGCAGACCACGATTCAACGCTGGTGGGCTGACCCGCTCGTCAACACGCTCGGTCAGGATCGCACGATCCGCACCGTCTTCACGCACGATCACTTCGGCCCCAGTTCACACCAGCATCACGGTCTTTACGGCGCGCTCGTCGTCGAACCAGCCGGCTCAACCTGGAAAGCCTTAAACAACACGACGACGCTCGGTGGACCGAACACTCAAGTTCGTCCTGATGGTGGTCCGACTTCATTCGCGGCCAACATCATCACGAACCCCAGCTCGAAGAGTTTCCGCGAGTTCAATCTGGCGTTCGCCGATTTCGCCATCGTCTACACGGCGGATTTGAAACCGGTTAACCCTCCGGGACGGAAAGAGGCGGCTCTGCCGATAGCGATTGAGCCGACCATCCCGATGCCCGAGGCGATCTCAGCCGCCGATCCCGGCACGCAACTCGTCAACTATCGCAACGAGCCGATCCCTTTGCGCATCGGTCGCTATAGTAACGGCAACTTCGTGCAGAAGACCGGGCAGGCGGGCGATCTGGCCTACGTCTTCAGTTCCTTCACCCATAACGATCCCTTCACGCCGGTCTTGACGGCTTACGAGGGCGACCGCACGATGATCCGCCTGATTCAGGGCGCGCAGGAAGAACAACACGTCTTCACGGCGCACGGAATCAAGTGGCTGTTTGAGCCTTCGTCGCCGAACTCCGGCTATCGCAATGCTCAGCAGATCGGCATCTCCGAGCACTTCGAGATGGAGCTTAGTCCGCTGCCGGTGCTCAATCACAATCCGGCGTGGTACAACAGCGCCTACTACGACAAGGGCAAAAACTTCGCCGATCACCTCTACGCCTCTTCGGGGACGGACAACCTGTGGGATGGTCAGTGGGGCATCCTGCGCATCTATCAAGGCAACCAGCCGAACCCGATTCGTCTTGCCGTGCCGACCAATCAGGGAGTCGAGTACACCTCGCCTCGCTTGATGACCACCAACACGATGGAAAGTTCGACGATGGTTGACGGAACGACCATGACGCCCGAGGCGACGACTGATTCACAGATTTCATCCGGTGCGATCAGTAGTGAGGCGGTCACGGTCAACACGTCGAACCCTGACGGCTTCGACCTGCTGGCTCCGTTGCCGAACAATCTGGACGGGCGCAGCGGAAGCGTGGCGACCACCACGACCACGACTGACCCGGTCTATTCACCAGCCGAACCCGATTCGACGGGTACGGGAACCGTCACCGATCAGAAGACTGCCGTTTACACCGACGGCACTTCGATGACACAGCCGTCAACCATGCAGTCAACCGATGGGACGGCGATGATCATCACCGAGTCGCCGAGCCTCGTGATTGACCCGATGTTCTCGACGAGCACGCTCCGCAAGCCGCCAAGCACCTCGCTGGCGAGCGTCTGCCCCGTGGGCGCGCCTCCGCGCACCTACAACGTGAGCGCGTATCTGGCCAGTTCCATCGTGCCGGGCGGCGCGCTCGTCTACAACCAGCGTTTTGGCATCAAGGACTCGAAGGCCATCATTTTCGTCGAGAACTCCGACGTGGCCTCGATTCAGAACGGAACCCGCAGGCCGGAGCCTCTCATCCTGAGAGCCGCTGCCGGCGAGTGCATCTCTGTCACCTTGACCAACAAGCTGCCCAGCGTCGTGCCCGAGATCAACAGTTGGAACATGATGCCGATGATCGTCAATCGCTTCAATTTCAATCAGGTCAAAACTTCAAACCGCGTGAGTCTCCACCCGCAACTCGTATCGGCCAACACCTACAAGGACGATGCTTCGGCGGTGGGCTTCAATCAGGACTCGACCGTCGGGCCGGGTCAGACGAGAACCTACACTTGGTACGCGGGCAACCGCGTGGTCAACTCGCTCGGTAACTACGTGCAGGCTCCCGTAGAATTTGGAGCCACGAACCTCCGCGATATGGGCGACGTGATCAAGCACAGCTCCCATGGAGCCATCGGCTCGCTCATTATCGAGCCGGTTGGCGCGAGATGGTCTTACCCGGTTGCCAATAGCAAAGCGACGGCAGATGTCGCCAGTCCGACAGGCACGTTCCGTGAGTTCGTCGTGATTTACCAGGACGATCTGACCGTGCAGAAAAACGGCGTCCCGCTCCCGAACATCGGGGAAACGGACGACTCCGAGGACAGCGGCATGAAGGCTTTCAACTATCGCACCGAACCGCTCTGGGGACGCCTCGGCTTCTCTATCAAGGAGGGCGATACGAATAACTTCGACTACAAAGACGCTTTGAGTTCGACGGCATCGCTCCCCGGCTGCGGCGGAGTCTGCGGCGATCCCGAAACGCCTGTCTTCACCGCGACGGCGGGCGTGCCCGTGCGCTTCCGCGTCCTTAATGCCGCCGGACACCCGCGACAGCACGCCTTCGCGTTGTTCGGCCATCACTGGAACTTCTCGCCATTTACGCAACTCTCGACCGTGCAGGGTTTCAATCCTTTCACTTTCGAGGTTGGGGCTTATGACGGCATCGGCCCGACGCGCCACTTGAACATCCTGACCGCCGCCGGCGGACTGAGAAGGGTAGCAGGTGATTACCTCTACCGGACTATGGACAGTCCTAACTTCGCAGGCGGCGGACTCTGGGGCATTTTCCGCGTCGTGAAAGCGGTAAGGATCTTGACTCCCATCGAATCTGATCCTGTCCTCTACACTGAGCCTCAACCTGCTCCGGCAGTGATTGAGAATCAATAACTCTTAGCAGCGCGCGAGCCTGAAACGGGTTCAGGCTCGCGCCTTCACCTTCAAGCGGGGACGGAAGCGTCCCCGCTTGAAGTAACTTTTCCGCAATTATTCATTATCCAGTTAACCCTTGATCAGGCCATCCCGGCATCGTCATGAAAGCAAAAAGGACGTTTAGCATGTACATCATTTTTAATGCACTCAATCGAGTAAGACTTTCCCCCAACGTTCCGATGCGCGTCGCAAAACTGGCGGCAAGTGTGCTGCTGCTTGCGGCTTCGACGGCGCACGCACAAATTGGCGGTCCCCATGACGCAGCGCGCGCCGCCGCCAAAAAGGCTCCCGTGAAAGCGCCCGCTTCCGTCTCGCAACGCTTTGAAAGGGAAGGAGTCGCGGTTGATTTCAGCCTGACCGCCTCGCCCGACGCGCAAGGGCAAAACCCCGGACTCGTCGCCGGTAGCGATGCGACCGTAACTTTCCGCCTCAGCGATGCGCGCACCGGCGCACCCGTCACGGGTCTGCACCCGACTGGCTGGATCAGTTCCAGCACCTCCCCACACGCGCCCAACGAAGCGCAATGCAAAGACCGTATCAAGACGCTGGCGGGCGGGCTGCTGAGCACCCGCGCCGAAATAGACCTCAACAGCTACGTCGTCCTGACCATCAATCACGACAACACGATCTCTTTCATCAACCCGTTAGTCTCTTTCAGCAAAACGAAACTGGAAAATCTGATCTCGCTGCCGGGCGCGGGCGCGGACTGGGCGCTCACGCGACAGAAAGATTTACTCTATGTCACTTTGCCGGAGCAATCGGCGGTGGCCGTAATCGACACCGCGACGCGCAAGCTCAAGGGACAGGTGGCGACCGGTGAGAAGACCAGGCCGGTGCGCGTTCAGCTTCAGCCGGACGGTCGCTATCTCTGGGTCGGATTGGACGGCTCTTCTAAGATCGCTGTGATTGATGCTCAAGCTGCCAGGCTCGTCACCACCCTTACGGTGGGCGAAGGGCTGCACAACATAACTTTCACCGCCGATAGCAGCTTTGCCTACGTTACGAATTCCGCCTCAGACACCGTCTCCGTCATCGAGACGCAAAGATTCGTCAAGGTTGCTGACATCAAGGTCGCTAAAACTCCGGTCGCCGTTGCCTATAGCAGCGCGAGCAAGCTGGTGTACGTCGCCTCGGTCAACGGCGAGACGATCAGCGTGATCGATCCGGCGAAACAGCAGGCCGTAGCCAACGTACAGGTCGGGCGCGGCGTGGTCGCGCTCAGATTCGAGCCGAAGGGTCGCTACGGTTTCGCCGTCAATCAGGTCGGGAGCACAGTCTCCGTGATCGACGCGGCCACCAACAGCCTCGTCGGCACAACTGCCGTCGTTAAAGAACCGGATCAGGTGGTCTTTAGCGATGAATATGCTTATGTGCGCGGCCTCGGTTCGGAGAAGTTTTCGCTGATCGAGTTGCGCGAAGTGCCCTCCGGCAAAATCTCGCCCATCTATATTCAGGCAGGGCAGCGTCCCGCGACGGATGTGCCCAAAGAGATCGGCGTCGCGGACATGATCGCGCCCGTGCCGGGAGGCGACGGCGCGATGATCGCCAACACCGCCGATGCGATGTTCTATTACTACACCGAGGGCATGATGGCTCCGATGGGCAGCTTCACCAACTACAAGCGGCGACCGCGCGCCCTGCTCATCCTCGACCGCAGCCTCTCGGAAGTCACGCCCGGCGTTTACTCGACCCCGATCAAGCTCACTTCGGCGGGTCGCTTCGACGTGCCGTTCATACTCGACCAGCCGCGCATCATCAACTGTTTCCAGTTGAGCGTTGCCGAGTCGAACGACAAGGCGGTGAAGCAGCAGGTGGCCGGGAGTCTTCTTATCGAACCGCTCTTTAAAGGGGCGCAGTTCAACATGGGCGAGCGCGTCAAACTCCGCTTCAAGATCACCGACACGGACACGCGCCAGCCCCTCGCCAAACTAAAGGACGTGCGCGTGCTGGTCTTCGAGCCGCCCGGCGTCTGGCAGCAACGCCAGTGGGCGAAGGAAGTCGGCAACGGCGTCTATGAGGTCGAGCAGGAGTTTCCGAACGACGGCGTCTTCAACGTGATGGTTTCCATCTTCTCGCGTGGAATAGAGTTCAGCGATCTGCCGTTTACCGTCGTCGCGGTCGAGGAAAAGAAGGCGTCCGGTCAGGCGAAAGTCAACGCCAATTGATGAAGGAAAGAATTGACATGAGGAGAAATATGAAATCCACGCGCGCACTCGTCGCCCTGTTCTTCGTCGCATTTATCTGCGCGGCAGGGACGGAGAGCGTGAGCGCGCATGCCTCACAAAAAGGGCGTGCGCGGGCTACGCGCACGGGTGTCGAGTACACGTGCCCGATGCACCCGGAAGTTAAAGCGAAACGCCCGGGCACCTGCCCGAAGTGCAGGATGGACTTGCGCCGCGTGAGCGTCGCTCCGCAGGCCGCAGTCCCGGCGGACAACCGCAACAGCGCGACCCCGGAGCGCGCCGGCAGCAGCAGCAACAGTAGTGCGACGCCGGAAGCCGGGCTACGCATCCCCGACACGAACGTGCTCGATCAAGACGGGCGGCGTTTGAACTTCTACAGCGACCTGGTCAAAGGGAAGACCGTCGCCATTGATTTTATCTTTACGACCTGCAACGGCGTCTGCCCGACGATGACGGCAAAATTTCGCCAGTTGCAGCAGGCGTTGGGTGATCGAGTGGGGCGTGACATTCAACTGATCTCGATCAGTGTTGACCCGACCACCGACGTGCCCGCACGCCTCCATGCTTATGCCGCGAAATTTCATGCCGGACCCGGCTGGACTTTCGTGACCGGCGACAAGCCGGAAATTGACGCTTTGCTGCGCGCCCTCGGCGCGTTTGCTCCCGACAAGACAAAGCACCCGCAGACCATCCTCATCGGTAATGAGGCCGCTAACTACTGGACACGTACGCTGGGT
>DASWNS010000159.1:0-26218 GCA_036399115.1 Pyrinomonadaceae bacterium
AACCGCATGTTGATGGACATGGAGGCGCGCGCTAAAGCCGCCGAGAAGTGAGGCAATGGTCAAGAAACTCGACCTGTATAAGCTGGGGGTAGTCGTTGAAGTCAACGGGCAGAAATCGCTCGCCACGCTTCAGCAGGTCGAGAAGCAATCGAACTCCGTCCAGACCTCGTTCAAAGGTCTGCGAGGTGAGATCGGCTCACTGAAGGCATCTCTAACCGGCGGCGGAAGCGGAGGCGATGGTGGCGGGCTGTTCGGCGCCATCTCGTCGGGGCTGCAACTGCTGCCCGGCCTCAATATTCTGGCTGCAGGCGTCGGCAAAGTAACCGACGTCATGAAGTCCGGCGTCAAGATCGGATTCGA
This sequence comes from Pyrinomonadaceae bacterium, assembly GCA_036399115.1. Classification (GTDB taxonomy): domain Bacteria; phylum Acidobacteriota; class Blastocatellia; order Pyrinomonadales; family Pyrinomonadaceae; genus JAIVJZ01. The sequence goes on from DASWNS010000159.1 coordinate 361, forward strand.
CTACAACCGCGTCATGGAAGAAGCCCAGATCGGCTTTGAAGTGATGATGAAGAGTCGGACGAAAGCAACGCAGCACCTTAAACAACTCGACGGCCTCACCCTCAAATCCCCCTTCGATTTGGAAGTCCTCATCAAGGGCTCGGAACTGGCGCAGGCTTTCCGGTTCAAGACTGCGGAGATCCAACGCCTCTTACTTACCACCGGCGACGCATCGCGCGGCGTGCAGGAAAAGTTCGAGGGCATCATCACCGCGCTCGGCCAGATCAAGACCAAAGGCAAGCTGAGTTTTGAAGAAATGAACCAGCTTGTCGAGCGGGGTGTGCCCGCTTGGGATTACCTCGCCGACGAGATCGCCAAAGTTGATAAGAACATCGCCCGGCTGACCGGAGATAAGCGCACCGGCGCCGTGCAAAAGATGGCGGAGCGCGGGTTGATCTCCAGCTCCGGCGCTATCGAGGCGCTCCTGCGCGGAATGGAAGCCGACTTCGGCGGCATCGGCGAGCGGGTTTCGAATGAAACCGCCTCCGGCCTTGAGTCGCAGATGCGCGATGCCACTCGCCGCGTGGTCGGTGCCGGAACTAAGGGTCTTTACGGGGGCTACAAGGAGTTGCTTCGGACGGGCATTGCGACCGTCAGTTCCGACACCGTCACAGGCTTGGCCAATTCGCTCGGCGGCAACTCCGAACGGCTCATCGGCGCAGGCGTCGGGATAGCGAAGAACCTCTTCCAGGGCTTCACCGATTACATGGAAATCCAGTCCCCGTCGCGCCGGATGGCGCGCGCCGGCGCGGACACGGTCGAGGGGCTGGAGAATGGACTGGTAGATCGCACCAGCCGCGGCTTCGACCGTTGGTCGAAGGCGTTGGCCAACGCCGGCGGGGAGGCGTTCATTAAAGCCGTCGAGGAGATCTCCGCGCGCCTCGGCATCGATCCCGCGTGGATGCTGAACGTGATGGCGTTCGAGTCGGGCATCAGCGCGAAAGCGGCGAACAAGGGATCATCGGCCCGCGGCCTCATCCAGTTCATGAACAGGACTGCCAGGGGGTTGGGCTTGAACAATTCGAACCAGTTCCTCGGCATGGACGCGATGCAGCAGCTCCGGTATGTCGAGCGCTACTTCAAACCTTACGCCGGGAAGATGCAGAACCAGGGCGACGTGTATGCCGCCGTCGCCGGCCCGGCGGCTCTCTTTCGTCGTGATCGTGTCCTCTACCGGCGCGGGTCGAAAGAGTACAACGCAAACCGCGTCTGGGACGTGAACCGCGACGGCGTCATCGTCGCCAACGAGATCGGCGGCCTCGCAGCCAGTCGGGGCCAATTCAAGAGCGTGGGTGGAAGCTCATTCGCCGGAGGCGCGGTCGCGAGTTTCAAAGCAGGGACGCCGGTCTTCGTCACAAACCTCGATGAAGTGCGCGGCATCGCCGCACGCGATCTGAGCGAGCACGGCGGCTCCGTCCCGCGCGATGCCGCTTCCATAGCGGCGGGGCTCGACGTCGTGGCGAAGCTGAGAAACGCTAATGCGGACATCCCCCTGACGACTAACGGTGACATCGGCGGATTTGAAAACGTCGTGATCAAGCCGCTCCAGATGTTGCCGCCTGCGATGCGTGAGGTGGGCCAAGCCGCGAAAGCATCTCTCGGCCCGATCAAAGGTTTAATTCAGGCGGAATCCCGCCTCAGCCAACTGCGCGGCGCGATGGGCCAGGTCGCGGGCATGATGCCGCAGCAGCAGGTCGGGAAGAAACGGGGATTTTTCTCGAAGATGCTCGGCTTCGCCGCGCCGTTCCTGGGCTTCATCCCAGGCGTCGGCCCGCTCCTCTCGACGCTCGCGGGAATAGGCAGCAGCGCACTTGCCGGCGACTGGGGCGGGGCACTGATGGCCACCGCGGGCGGATTCGCCTCTGGGGGCGCGTTCCGCGGCAGCGGCAGCACGGTCAGCCCGGCGGGAAATACGACCAACATCGGCGGCATCAACCTCCCGAACCCCGGCACCGCCATTGGCCCGGTCACGACCATCGGTACCACCATCAACACCAACTTGAGCAACCGGTACCCGGCCCGCGCACGAGGCGGCCCCGTAACTCGCGGGCGCGCGTACCTCGTTGGTGAGCATCACCCGGAGGTCGTCCAGTTCGGAGACGACGGCTATGTCCACCCGAGCATTGAGGCTTTCTCGCGCGCCGCGAATTCGGGTGGCGGGTTAGCCGGCAGCGGGAAGGGCGGATTCTGGAATAGCTGGCGCGAACACTTCGACCGCCTAGCTGGCGCCATCGAGAAATTTGAAACGATGTCACCCGGAGAGGTCTTGACGAAGGGCGCGAAGACGCACCCGGGTGCCATCGGCGATGGCCTGATGCGTGCCGGCGCGCGCGACCCCCAAGTAGTTGACTGGATGAGACGGAGGTCAGCATGAGCGACGCACAGATCGAAACGCTCATTACAGAAGGCTTCCTCTTCGAGGGGACGTCCATTCGCGGCTTCAACCTGCGCGGGAACTACGGCGACGGCTACGGCGAGGCTGTAGTCATCGGCTCGCCCACAGGACTGCGCAAGTGGAAATTCAAAGTCGATGTACTCCCGCACTTCGACGATTACTTGATCAACGCGGGGGAGCGTGGCTTCCAGACACGTGCTCAATACCTTTGGGAGTTTTACATCCGCCATAACGTCGCCAACGCCTTCAAGCCTTTCTGGGTGCGCGACCCTTTCCTCAAGCAAGACTTCCTCGCGGAGATCGTGGAAGAGGAACTTGATTACATGATGCTGTGCAGCATCGCCTACTCGACCGGCCTGACGATCCGGCAGCGGCGCGTGCACGGCGTGGAGTCACCGAGCGCCCCTATCACGATGGAGAACAACGACAGTATCTGAGGTGTGAATTATGGAATTACGACTCGCGCGCACAGCTTTGACGGGTAGATCAACTATCGGCGAACTGAGCATCGACGGCGTGTTCGAGTGCTACACGCTCGAAGACTGCGTACGCCCCGTGAAGATTAAGAACGTCACGGCGATCCCCGCCGGCAGGTACCGGGTGATCATCAACCAGTCGCAACGCTTCAAGCGGCTGCTGCCTCTTCTGCTGGATGTCCCGCAATTCGAGGGCGTCAGGATTCATAGCGGCAATGCTGCGGGAGACACCGAAGGCTGCATCCTCGTCGGGCAGACGAAAGCCAAAGACTTCATTGGCAACAGCCGCGTCGCTTTCGACAAACTCTTCACCCGGCTGTTGGCGGCAGTGGCCACCGAAGAGATCTTCATCAACATCAAGGACGTGCCGTCCGCTGTGACGCCGCCGGCGCGACCGCACTCGAAGTAATTCATGCCGGAACTGAGCGCATTAGACCAGGCCAAGCTCGAAGCCCTAACGGGGCTTATCGCAGCCGCGCGCTCTGGCGGAGAGTCCGTCCAGGTTGTCGAACTCGCCGCGGCGGATTGGCCTGTGCCCGACGTTCGTGTCTTCTACGCCTCGACGTTTGCCGATGACGTCTTCCCGGGCTTGCGCGCTCACCTCGGCGACGCCATCGTCGAGCCGCGCCTGCAGGGGGGGCAGTTCCTCGATGTCACGCGCGACAGCGGCATCAGCGACGACTCCGTCGCGCTCAATTTATGGGACGGTGATCATGCCATCTCCGATCTCTTCGAGACGCATGGCGAGGGCGTGCGCTTCGAAATATTCTTCTACTTTCCGCAGGTGGACTTGCTGCTCTCGATGTGGTTCGGGCATTTGCGACCGCCCGAAGACGCCGACGAGGAGATGTTCAATGCGCGCGCTGAGAATGGTTTCCTCTCCGTCATGCTGCCGCTTCCTCGACGCGCCTTCTTCAACACGTGCCAGGCCGTGTACGGTGGATTACTCGCAACTCAGGAGGAGATTGACGAGCACGACTGCCCGGTGAATCTCCACATCGGCGGCAGCGTCGGGCTGGTCGATCCCGAAACCGGGCTGCCGTTCCCGACCTGCCCGCGCAACTCACGCGCAGCCTGCATTGCGCGTCTCGGCCATGATCGCTTCTACCTTGCCTTCGACACGAAGGCATTGACCTACGCAGTGGGATCGCGCGGCGCCACGGCCACAACGCGCGGCAACGAGAACAATCTCAAGCGTCCGCTTCGGGTCATCGCCGGCGAGCGCACCGTGCGCGACCTCGACCTGCTCGCCTACATCGTCGAAATCGGCAACCCCTCGCACCCAGAACGCGGCGCGATCAAGCTCCAGTACGCCGTAGGCGAAGGCGTCTTCGATTACCTCGGCTCGCCGAAGGTGAACAATACCCTCATTCAGCCGGCGCACTGGGGTGTGCGCTTAGGCTGGCCTGGCCAGCCGGGCACTGGCTTCACACCGGGCGCGAACAACTACAGCGGCACCGGCATCCTGCAAGTCGTCCTCCAGGGCGACTTCACGAACGTAGACCCGGCGGGCATCCCGACCGAGATCAAAGCGCGCGGGAAGAACGACGTGCGCGTCTACTCGACCGAGACGACCTTCACCCCGGCCTACACGAGATCGCGCGCCTGGTGGCTGCTCGAAGCTCTCAGAAACAAGCGCTGGGGATATGGCGCAGCCGTCCCGCGCTTCGCCATTGAATCGGACTTCATCCCGCTCGATGCGTGGTTTGCCGAGTCGGTCGGCATGCGTGACAAAAACAATAACGTCATCGCTGGACCGCGCACGCTCTTCGATGCCGAGTTGATTGACCGCACGACACAGCAGCAGATCAAAGACATCTGCCTCGCCGGTCGTTGCACCGTGCCCTTCCCCTACCAGGGCAAGCTCCGCGTCTTCCCGCTCAAGAAACTCAGCGAAGAGGAACTCGCCGCCGCGCCTGTCTTCGCTGACTACGGGGACGCGCGCAACATCATCCGTGACGAGACGACGGGGAAGTCGTCTCTCACGCGCACCATTCTCTCCGATGCCGAATTGCCGAACTCCATCAAGGTCACCTTCGACGACGCCGAGCAGGACCACGCTGAGCACCCGCCACTCGTCTTCGACAACCCTGAGCAGCAACTGCGCGCTGGCCGTGCCTTCAGCGACACTGGCCGCCGCGTCGTCGAGAAAGATTACAAACTGCTCGGCGTCACTCGCATCGGCGAGGCCAATCGCCTCGGCGTGCTCCTGCGCGACCTGGGCGAGTTCGACGAAGGCGGCCTGGAGAACAACCTGCGCGTCAGGTTCCAGACCTTCTTCACGCAGGCGCTCTCGCTCTACAAGTCGAAGGTCATCCGCGTGCTCTCGAAGTCTCTCGTCAACCGGCGCACCGGCGTGCAGAAGTTCGAGTACTTCCGCGTGCGCAGCGTCCGGCAGATGCCGAACCTTCTCGTCGAAGTGAGCGCGCAGGCTTACCCGGTCGAGTATTACGAGCGGCTGGAAGACCTTGAAACTCCGCCCGAGGGCGGCGGGGGCAGCGACCTGACGGGGCCGCTCCGGGGACGTCGTCCGCGCATCGTCGAGATCAAAGACATCGACTTCACCAACGACCTCATCACCATCGACATCGGGAGGACTGTGTAAGCCGTGTCGCAATTCAGGACCTTTGAAATTTATTTCGACAACGACGACGGCACTGTCTCGGACGTGGCGAACCAGACCGTGCATGTCTATGACGTGACGAACGGCGTGGCGCGCGACGACCTGGTGTCGGACGCGAACGGCACCGTCGCGGGCGGCGCGCTGGCCGTCGATGCCGGCACGCTGATTCGCTTCGCGGTCGTGCGCGCGGACGGGTGCAGCCGGTGCGCAGAGCAGGAGACGATCTAACCATGCCTTCGGCTTACCTCGCATTTGAGGTCTACATAGACAACGGCGACAACTCGACGACGCCGGTGGCGAGCCATGTGGTCAAGGTCTATAACGCGTCGCTCGGCGTCGCCCTGGCTGACCTGGCGACAGACGCGAGCGGCCACGTCTCAGGCGGAACATTGAACGTCGCCGCCGGCACGTTGATTCGTTTCAGCGTCGTACTCGACGATTTCAATTGCGGTTACGCCGAGGCCGTCACGGATTCAGGGCACTCGATGGATGTCATCCTCAAGCCGAGCGGAGGCGCCAATATCGTCCTGCGCCCGACCGCGCTCCCCACCTGGTATCCGGAGGCCGAGGTTGACCCGGTCGAGGTGGAGTTGTTCAAACAGGAACTCGACTCCGACAACAAATTCGTCGGAGCGCCGGAGTCCCTCGGTCGCTTCCCCAGCGTCGGGCGTATCTCCATACGCAACAACCCGGTCACGGACGTTCTTGTCCGTTTCTATCTCATTGCCTACGCCGGCGACGACACCCCCGACGTCTCCTCGCTCGCCGACGCGTTGCAGGTAACCGTGCCGGTGAAACGGGAGACGGACGCGCCGACGGTGACGCTCATCGGAGCCGCGACCAACACGCTCATCGAGTTGTCGGTGACCGGCTACACAAAGTTCGCGGCGAAAAGAAAGCTGCGCGCCTCCCCGAACGCCGACATGAGCGGAGCGACCGAGACGATCACGGATTACAGCGGGCATGAGATGCCGTCGGTCGTGCCTCTTACCCGCCCCGCTGCAGCGGGAGTCGAGACGATCTACGTGGCGATCTCTCACTCCTCGGGCGGCGCGTTCGGCGCGGAATCGGCGCCGCAGGGCTTCACCTTTACCGATGCCGGCGGCAGCGGCGGCTCAACCGGTGGCGGCGGCGGTTACTGGAAGACTGACCCTTACGACCTTTAAGGAGTTGATTATGTATTCAAGAAATTTAGCAAGTCTTTGCCTGGTGATAATCCTCTGTGTGGCATTCAACACCGGCGCGCAGACCATTCAGACGACCGAGGTGAGCGGTTACATCTTCAACGGCGACGGCACGGTGGCAGCCCACCGCCCGCTGCGCATCGTCAAGGTGGAAAAGAACGGGGCGCTCATCTCCACCTCCACGATCTCCATCAACTCGAACGCCGCCGGGCGCGTGGTCTTCAACGTAGTCCGCGCAAGTAACGTTTGGATTGAGGGAGACGTTGGACGGTTCAAAGTGCCGGGCGGCCTCAAACTCACGATCCCGGACGAGGCCACGGCCTCGCTTGAGACGCTCCCCACGGTCGAGGCCATACCGGCCACCGGACTCACCGCTAAATCGAACAACGTTCTGCTTGGCGGGCGCTTCGGGACGATTGATCTCTCATCACAGTTCGCGCTGACGGAGAATCCGGCGGGCGAGTTGAATGTCACGCTTGCGCAATCTTACACGCTGGCGAGCGAACTGACGGCGCACGCGGCGGCGAGCGACCCGCACCCGGTTTACTTGACGCAGACGGAAGGCAACGGCCTTTACGCCGCACTCGGCAGCGGTGTTACGGCTCACGGACTGCTGACTGGCCTCTCCGACGATGATCACCCTCAGTATCAGTTGCGCGCAGAGAAGAATACAGCCAACGGCTACGTAGGACTCGACGCGGGCGCGCTCGTGCCGGACAACCGCTTGCCAGCCAGCATCGCGCGTGACACCGAGATCGCGACGGCCATCAGTGCGCTCTCGACGGTGTATGCGGCGTTGTCACACACACACGTTGCAGCAGACATCACGAATTTCAACGCAGCGGTGCTTTCGGCGATAGGCTTCACGCCGCTCGACGCGGCTGCGACCACTTACGCGTTGTTAACGGGGCGCGCAGGCGGGCAGACCGTAAATGGCGGGACTGGTTCAGGTGAGAACCTCACGCTCAATTCAACCTCACACTCTATGAAGGGCTACATCCTGCTCGGCAGTGGTGGGTTCGTCGGTATTAACAGGAGTGTTCCCGGCGCGCAACTCCACGTCGTAGCAGGTAGCGCGTCAACGGTGGCGACCATCTTCGACACGGCGGCGAGTCCCTCAGTAGATATAGCGCAGTTTAAGAATAACGGGACGACGGTGCTGAAAGTCTCTTCAACCGGCACTTTGCTCCCGAAAGGATTTATCGACGGCGACATCGGATCGGATGCCGCACCCTTCTATCTCATCAGGGGTCACGTCTTAAAGGCAGGCGCACAACTCGTCGTGAACTCCCGGTTCCTCCTCGACTCGGGCGGGTTCCTGACCGTCTCGGATAACGGGTCAACCGCTAACGGGAAGGTGAACGCGGCAGAGTACAGAGTCGGGGGAACGAAAGTTCTCGGCACTCAATGCGCTGCCATCGCTAACGCCACCGACGCCGCCACGGCCATCACGCAACTCAATTCACTCCTCGCCTGCCTGCGCACGCACGGCTCAGTCGCTCCCTAATAACTCGGAAAGGACACCACCATGAAGAAATTACTTTCGCTCTTACTCATCTCCCTCTTGCTCGTCGCCTTCTCAGTCTCGTCTTTCACGCAGACTCCGACCGACGTGACGCTCAAGATCACGCTCCCCGCTGCGCAGTCCGCCCGACTCTTAAACGCCTTCACGAAGCAATACGGCTGGACGGCGCAGATACCTGACCCGGCCAACCCCGGACAGGCGGTTCCGAACCCCGTATCAAAGCGTGACTTTGCCGAGGCGGTGCTCGAATCCTTCGTGCTCCAGTCGGTCGAAGCGGCGGAGAAGAATGAGGCGGCGGAGAAGGCTCGCAGGGAGGCTGCGACGGACGTGAAGGCCATCAAGCTCAGACCATAAGAACGAATGTCCGTTCACGATTAACAATTTCCGGAGGAAGCTATGCACAGACGAACACACATCATCACCATTACACTGGCGCTCATCTTCGCGCTGACGTCGCTTGTCGGCGGTTACCCCGCTACCATTACCCTCAACACGGCGCGCGCTGCCACAAACGCCCCTCTGCCCTTCACTGTGCCCGTAGCGTCCTCATTCTCGGCGACCGTGGCGACCAACCGACAGAATGCGATCCAGTTACAGGGGAGTGACGCCGAAGGCACGGCGCTCACCTACGCGACCACCTCGACGCCGTCTCACGGCTCGCTCTCGAATTTAAATAGTTCGACGGGCGTCGTCGTCTATACGCCCACAGACGGTTACGTCGGCGCAGACTCTTTCACCTACACCGTGGCGAGCGGCGGCGACACGAGTACTGCCGGCACGGTTACGTTGGCCGTGACGAACGCGAAGACGCGCATCATCGACACCATCGATCCGAGCATGGCGACGGGCGCGACCGGAATAACTTTTATCCTGACGCAAGCAGCTACTTCCCCAGGGGGACTGATTCCCAAAGGCTCCTCCGTCTCGGCTTCCGTCAATAGTCTCGGGCAGTTCGACATTTCTGTTTACCCGTCACGCTCGCTCACGCCTGCCGCCTACTACCAGGTGTGGCTTAAGACCAGCAACCTCGGGCAAGTGCTGATGGGCGTCTACGACATCCCGCTCTCGACGACAACCATCACGCTAAGCCCTTACAAGGTGACCGACACGAACCTCGCCTTACAATATTCCTTCGCCTCACAGGCGGCGGTGGCGGGGCTGGTGGGTGCCGCGGCGACGGCGACGACGAACACGCTCCTCGGTACCAACCCGACCAACAACGCGCTCCAGAAATACAACTCGGGGACTGGCAAATTCACCAACAGCACGATCACGGACAACGGCACTGCCGTGACGGTCGCGGCGAACACTACGGTCAGCGGCAGCGTGACAACGACTGGCGCGGTCATTTCCGAGAACATAGCACTGCCGGCTGCGACGAAGGCCATGATTGCCAACGGGCAGATCCCCTACTCTGCAGAGTATGTCAAGGGTCTGGTTGCGTACTTCGACGCGAGCACGCTCGACCTGGCGGAGGGCGACAAAGTTGCATCGTGGCCGGACTTGTCAGGTAACGCTCGCCACGCCGTGCAGGCTACCGGGGCGCTGCAACCGACTTATCACCAGAGCGAGACGTTCACCGAGTCGAGCGCGCCTTATGTCACAGCGGGCGGCACGACGCAGTATCTGACCGTCCCTATCCCTGCGAGCGCGACCAAGTCCTTCTGCCTGGTCATCCGGAATCAAACGCAGTTTCCCACAGCCTACGCGCTCAACTTCGACGCGAACAACTGGTTCTCAACGCTCGCCCCTAATGGTTCGGGACGCTGGACGGGCTACCGGACATCGCTTGGAGGCAGCACGACGCCAGCAGGCTACGCGCAGGAGTACAGCGTCCCCTGCTGGCGCATGAACTCCGCCAGTTCTATCAGCGTGTTCATGGACGGGGCATTGGTAGAGACGTACACGCCGCTCGACTCGGCACTCGCCGCGGCCACCTCAATCAAGATCGGGCCGGGCTTCGGCTATCTCAGGCAGTTGGCCATCTTGGACTATGGGCGCGCGATGACCGACGCAGAGGTGGCGAGTCATTCGACCATGCTGCTCGGGCACAACGACCTGACGTGGGAAGTCACCTACCTCGGTCGCAACGGGGTCGAGTACGCGCCGACGCTCGCCTCTGAAGGGGTAATCGTCAGGAAGCGCGGCCTGCGCGGGAAACGCTCGCTCGTATTCCTGAATCATCAGGCGTCCCAGACAGAGAGAGTCTTCTTCGAAGCAACGGAGCAGCGGGCGATCCTCACCGCGCTCGTCGAGGCTGGTTATATCGTCGTCATCAGCCGGCAGTGGGACGCGAACGCTTTAGAGAACAGTTGGGGCAACGACTCGGCGTTAGACGCCAACGCTGAGTTGTACGACTACGTCGTGGCGCATTACCCGGTGGACACGGCGCGCGTGGCGATGGTCGGCTTCTCGATGGGCGGGATAAGTACTGCGCTCGCGTTTCCGGACGGACGAATCCCACTCAAGGGCGCGGCCTGCTTCGACTGTGCGCTGGACTTGGCGCACCTCTACGCGAATGGCTTTTCGAGCGGCATCAACGCCGCTTATCAAATCTCCGGAGGGAACCCTTACGCGACCGCGACGAGCGGCCACGACCCACGCCTGCTCGGCGCGCACGCATCATTTAGTGGCAAGCGGCTCGCGTTCTTCCGCAACACCGACGACGTGATCGTTAACCCAACGGAAAACACGGGAGATTTTCAGGCGCAGGTCGCGTCTGTGGCGACCGAGGAGACGATCACGTCCTACACGACCGGGGGCGGCCACCTCGCCAACATCGCGGCGTCGAAGACTTTGCTGATGGAATTCCTCGCGCGCTGCTTCGCGTAAAGATCTAATGTCGCTGCAGCCGGGGCAGACAGCGAGGCAGCAAAAAAGTTACGGTCACCTTGATGGTGGCCGTAACTTATTGTAGATATCGACTCCGCAAGTAGGACTCAATCCTACAAACCTTCGGTTAGCAGTCAAAATATCGCCATCAATTTCAAAAAATATAGATTTTACTGGACTTTCTCGCTACATAGTTCCCAGTGCCACGGTTCGTAGAAGTATGGACAGAAGCCGAAGCGTGGGGCGTTTTTGACGAGCCACTTGTAGGCAGGCGTCTGTGTCTGGAGCGCGCGGTTGTGGTCTTTCGTGATGACGGGTTCGCCGCCCACGTAGATGTCGAGCGCGCGCCCTGTGAAGTGCGGGCTGTTGACGGCGAGCGCGGCGCGTCCCGCATTCGGTTCCAACTTGCGCAGGCGATCCTGATATTCGCGCGAACGAAAGGCCGAGATGATCTTCAAATACTTCTCCGATGCGGCGAGTTCGCCACCCTGCGTCTTGAGTTGCAGGGAAGCGTCTGCGGCGGCGGCGGCCAGCATGCGTTTGTAAGCCGCGTAAGTTTGCCGCTCGACCTGACGCAGTTCGTCTGCGCGTCCCGAATCGTAAAACTCTGCGGGCGGGACGGTGAGCAACTGGTCTGGTCGCGGGTAGACGCGGCTTTTAAGCAGCGGACGCTGCGACTGCCACGTCGTAACCATCCGCATCAAGGTCGCCTCGTCGAGCACGCCGCTCACTTTGAGTCCCACGCTCTTTTGCCAGCGCGCGAGGCTGGCGGCGAAATTCTCGCTCGTCGCGTCTGCCTCCGTGCCCAACGCGCGTTGAATCAACGGGACGTAGATCGACCAGCCGCGCTGCGTCTTGCCGCCGAACGTCCAACTCAAGTTGTCTTTGAGCGAGCGGTTCTGTTGCGCCGCTCCTGCGATGAGAGAGGGCGGGGGCGCGTCCGTCTCCGTCGAGACGACTTCTGTGAGTCGCAGTTCATCCGTCTCCGCGTCCTTTGACAGAGGCGTGGGCGCGGAGTGTTCCTGCGGCTCCGCCACTTCTGCGGACAGGCCGGGGCGATTCGCTTCGGGTTGCGAGCCGAGAGGCACGATGGCCGCGAGGGAAGCGAGCGTCGTGATCGACACGGCGAAGGAGAGAAATAATTTTCTGTGGTTGAGCCGCATAAACGTCAATCAATCATGGGGAGAGAGGTGCAGGCTGCTTCGCCATCTTAGTGAAGCGCAAGGACGCGACTCCGCGAAAACAGTTTGTCGCCGCCGTCCGCTTCAATCGCACAGGGGAGAGATGAATTTTAGTTCGCCGCGCTCAATCTGCCAACTCCGCCGATTCCTTCGCGTCGTCCGGCGAGGCGAAGACGCGCGGCATCGAAGCCAGCTTGTGCAGGTTGAGCATGCGTGCGATGAATGCTGTGCGCGCGTAAAAGGCGCGCGAGGTGCTGCCGTGCCCGCGCCCCTTCGTGCGCGCCTGGATCAACTCGCCGAGGTCGCCCGAGAGCGCGGCGTAACCTTTCTCCCGAATCGTCGCGCGGATCAATTCGTAATCTTCTTCCACGGCGCGAAAGATTAACGGATCGTCCAGATCAAACTTCGCGGCGGCGTGCAGCACCGAACGCGCATCCGACGCGCTCTCGAAGATGCGACTGACGACGACGAGCCGCCGCAGCTTGTCGTAGAGATGGCTGTCTGCGAAACGATTCGAGACGACCTCGGAAGGCTCAAGCATCGTGATCGCCATCGTCTCCTTGACGCGCAGCACGCCGCCGGGCGTGCGCCTGAGCGAGACGAGTTTCAAATCCCACGTGCCGAAGTCCGGCGCTTGCCGCGAATTCTGCGCGAGGCCGAGATAGCGTTCCAGCACATGCCCCGCCCAGCCCTTATTCTTGCGCCCCTCCTTCCAGACCGTCACGCCGAGTTCACCGGCCAGCGCGCGCAAGTCTCTCCCGGCGAGCAGATTGATGCGCCGCACGGCCTCATCGCGGTCCAGCACGGGACGCTTTGAAAGCTGCTGTTGCGGCGGCGGAAGCGGCGACGCTTTTTGTCTCGCTTCCTGAAAGTTAAAGGCTGCGCGGAGTGTTCGCCAAAAGTTGGAGTTCATCTGTGATGCGTTGTGAGGCGATGCGCAGGTAGTTTTCGTCAACGTCGAAGCCGGTGAAGCGACGTTTGAGCCGGGCGGCGACAACCCCGGTCGTGCCGCTGCCGCAAAAAGGATCGAGCACGCTGTCGCCTTCGTTCGACGAAGCGCGGATGATGCGTTCGAGCAACGCTTCGGGCTTCTGCGTGGGGTGCTTGCCGTAACGCTTCTCGCGCGTCGTGGGCGACTTGATCTGCCAGAGCGATTGCATCTGCTTGCCGCCGTTCGCCTGTTTCATCAACCCGTAATTGAACGTGTGCTTCGCGTGCGGGTCGCGCTTCGCCCAGAGGATCGTCTCGGTGGCGTGTGTGAAATAACGACAGGCGAGATTCGGCGGCGGGTTCACTTTGTACCACGCGATGTCGTTCAGGATTTTATAGCCGAGCGTTTGCAGCGCGAAGCCGACGCTATAAATGTTGTGCGCCGTGCCCGTCACCCAGATCGCGCCGTGAGGCCGCAGGAGACGTTTGCACTCGCCGAGCCACGCCACGTTGAAAGCCTGAATGTCATCCACCGCGGGAGCTTTGTCCCACGTCCCCTTGTTCACGCTCGCACGCTTCCCGGACTGGCACGTCACCCCGTTGTTCGACAAAAAATAGGGCGGGTCGGCAAAGATCAGATCAAACGACTCGCTCGCTGCCGCGCGCAACAATTCGAGCGCGTCGCCTCGATGCAGACTGAGCGCGTGCCGCCGGTTCTGAAAAAACGGCTTCCGCGACGACTTATGCGCCGGGCGCGAGGTTTTCGCTTCGCGTGTCAATCTCTTGTTTGGCAGCACTTGGTTTGAGTGACGAGCCTGTCTGAAACGAACGCGGCGGATTATACTCCAGATGTCGCCGATGCTTGACCATTCCGGTAGAGGTTGGGCAAGATTACGCTTGAAGCCGTGCCGCAAAGGTAGTTTTCTCCCCGCAAAAAAGAGAGTCAAAGAGAGCCGAGGTTAGTCTCTAAATGTTTAAGTCGATCCTGATTCGTGCGTTGTGCGTGAGCTTGTTGTGTGTGTGCGGAGCGGCGGCGGCGGTGTGCCGTGCGCAGAGCTTGGAGCGTGAACTTCCGGCGGGCGCGGGCGTGTCGGTGTCGGTTAAGAACTTGAGCGGGCGCGTGACGATTGTGGCGGCGGCGGAGGGCGAGGAGCGGAAGAGCGTTTCGTTGAAGGCGGAGTCGCCGGGCGCGGCGGTGCAGGAGGCGGACGTGGTTTCGAAGGGGGCGGGCGGGCAGTTGGAGGTCGAGGTGCGCGAGGGACGCGCCGAGCGCGACCGCATCGACCTGACTTTGCGCGTGCCGCAACGCGCGCGTGTGAAGGTGGAGACGCGCGCCGGGGCGGTGGACGTGTCGGGACCCGTGAGCGAAGCGGAAGCGGCGACGGATACGGGGACGATTCGCGCAGACGTGCCGCTCGATTCTTTACGCTACAGTTTTCGTTGGACGGCGAGCCGCCCGCGTTTTTATAGCGAAGTGGAGTTGGGGAAAGTTGAGGAGAAGCGCGGCGGGCGTTTCGAGGTGTCGGGTCGCTTCGGCGACAAGAAGGCGAAGCGCGAGCAGCGCGTCAAGCTGGATTTTGAGACGGAGCGCGGCGTGATTCTCTTCGGCGTCGATCCGGCGAGCGTGCCCGCCGATTTGCGCGAGCGGCAATTGACGGAGGCGGCGCGCGCCATCATCCGCAGCGGCAATCAGGATTTGATCGAAGCCATCCGCAAGGTGACGCCGCGCTTCGTCGGCGAGTACGCCAAGACGCTGCCTCCGCCGCGCGGGGGCGCACCCGTGCTAAGCGTCGTGGCGAAGGGCGAGCGAGCCGCCGCGCGCGAGGTCGCGCCGCAGTTGATGCGCGTCAACGCGAACGTGACGGACAGGCTGGGGCGTGCCATTGCCGGGCTTGAGCGCAAAGACTTCAGCGTGCTGGAAGGCAGCGAGCCGCGCGAGGTGGTATCGGTCGAGCCGACGCGCACGCCGTTCAATCTGGTGTTGCTGTTGGACGTGTCGGGGAGCGTCGAGGAGCGTCTGGACTTCATCAGAAAATCCGCGCTCGCCTTCGCCAACACGGTCAGCCCGCAAGACCGGATCGCCATCATCAGCTTCCGCGACGACATCCAACTCATCTCCGACTTCACCACCGACCGCAGGCTCTTAGCCCAACGCATCAAAGATATCGAAGCGGGCGGCGGCACCGCGCTCTACGACGCGCTCGCCTACACGCTCGTCAACACCTTGAAGCCGCTGCGCGACGAACGCACGGCCATCGTCGTTATCTCCGACGGCGACGACAATCGATCCTTCATCCCGTTCCCTTACATCCTTGAGACGATCATCGAAACCGGCGCGGTCGTCTACCCGCTCTACATTCCTTCCGGCCTCATTCCCGCTTCGGGCGCGCCCGCTCCCTTAACGACGCTCGACCCGACCCGCACGCGCTTCCTCTCGCTCACGTCGCGCGCCGACGAGGAAGGGCGCAAACTTGCGAGCGTCTCCGGCGGCGTCTATTACCCCGTCCGACGCTTCGACGAACTCCAACTCGCCTACGACGACATCGTCGCCCAACTCCGCACCTCTTACACCGTCAGCTATGCCACGACTTCTGCCGCCACCGCCACGCGCAACCGCGTCCGCGTCCGCGTCGCACGCGAAGGCGCGGTCGTGCGCCTGAGTCCGGTGGTCGGCTCAGGGACTTCGCAGCCAAACTGAGCGGCTTCATTAAGCGGCTTCGCGGCCAAACTAATTCGTACATTTTGGAGACGGGCGGCGGCGGGTGTTACCATCCGCATTGATGAAAAGTTCGCTGTTGTTATCCCTGTTCGACGAGACGGAGCGGCGTCCGCTCTCCGTGTCGGAGTTGACCTCGCAGGTGCGCGGGGCGTTGGAGAACCGTTTCGCCTCGGTGTGGGTCGAGGGCGAAATCTCAAACTTCAAGGCGGCGAGTTCCGGCCACTGGTACTTCACGATCAAGGACGAGAGCGCGCAACTTCATGCGAAATGTTTTCGCGGCGTGAACGGGCGGATACGCTTTCGCCCTTCGGACGGGTTGCAGGTGCGTGCGCGCGGAAGAATCACCGTCTACGAGCCGCGCGGCGAGTATGAGTTGCTCGTCGAGGGACTCGACCCGGTGGGCGCGGGCGCGCTGCGCGTGGCGTTCGAGCAGATGCGCGACCGGCTCGCGGCGGAAGGCTTGTTTGCAGAGGAGTTGAAGCGGCCTCTCCCGCTTCTGCCGCGACGCGTGGGCGTCGTCACGTCGCCGACGGGCGCGGCCATCCGCGACATCATCAACGTCATCAAGCGGCGCACGCGCACCGTCAACATCCTCGTCGCGCCGACGCGCGTGCAGGGGGTGGGCGCGGGCGCGGAGATCGCGCGTGCGATCCGTTCTTTGAACGAACATCATCGCAGGGCGCAGCGCGAGGGGCGCGTGCGGGATTACATAGACGCCATCATCGTGGGGCGCGGGGGCGGTTCGAGCGAAGACCTGTGGGCTTTCAACGAGGAGGAGGTGGCGCGTGCGATTCGCGCGTCGGCGATCCCGGTGATCTCTGCGGTGGGGCATGAGACGGACTTCACCATCGCGGATTTCGTGGCGGACGTGCGTGCGCCGACGCCTTCGGCGGCTGCCGAGATCGTGGCCGCGCGCGAAGATGAGATGACTGCTATCGTGGCGACCCTGACGCGCGACCTCGTGCGTGCGGTCGAGTATCGCCTGCTCATCGAACGCGAGCGCGTACACGAGGCGGCGAGTTCCGAGAGTTTCGACGAGGTGCGGGAACGGCTGCGAGCGGCGGGTCGTATGACTGATGAACTCGCGCGGCGTTTGGAGAGTTCGACCCTGCGTGCGCATGAACGCGCGCGGAAGAGGTTGGAGTCGGTCGTGCAACGGCTGTCGCCCGCGCGTGCGGCGGCGCGTACGAGCGAGGGGAACGTGCGGCTGGCGTTGGCGCGTGCGGCGCTGGATGCGAATTTCGGGGCGCGTCTGGACGAGCGCAGGGCGCGGCTCGAAGTGGCCGTCGCGTCGCTCGATGCGCTGTCGCCGCTCGGCGTGCTGGCGCGCGGTTACGCTCTGACGCAGGACGCGCGCGGGCGTGTGCTGCGTTCGTCGCGGAGCGTGCGCGCGGGCGAGCGTGTGCGCGTGCGGCTGGCCGAAGGATCGTTACAATGCCGCGTGGAAGAAGTGGAGGGCGAGAGCTGATGTCCACCGTGCCGGGAGAGCGTGCCAAAAAAGGGAAGCGCAGCCGCATCGTCGTCAACGTCGAGCCGAAGCCGCCGGAGGAGAGAGGCGGGGCGGTGGGACGCTGGCGCGGGAAGTCTGGCGCGCGGCGCACGGGCGGGCGCAGGCGGCGTGCGTTGCTGGTGGCGGCGATTCCGTTTGTCGTCATCGCGCTCCTGTTCTTCGGCGTCGGCTACTGGTGGTGGCAGAGTTTCAAGAGCAGCCCCGCCTACACGCTCGCGCTCGTGGTTGACGCGGCGGAGCGCGACGACCGTGAAACGTTCGAGCGTCTGGTTGACGTGGAGGGCGTGAGCCGGAGCGTGGTGCCGCAGGTGATCGAGCGCGTGCGCGGCGGAGACAACGCCTTAAACATCGCGCCGCAGGTGCGCCGCCAGATCGCGCAGAACGCGCAGGTGTGGCTGCCGGGCGTGCGCCAGCAGGTGGGCGACGTGTTGATGGCCGAGACGAAGGGGCTGGCCGAGCGCGGCGGCGCACGCAACTATCCCTTCTTCGTGCGCGCCTTCGCGCTCTCGCGTCTGGGCGAGAGCCAGACGCAGGAGGGGACGGCGGGACGCGTGCCCACGGCGAGCGTAACGTATCAAGTCAACGGACGCCCGGTTGAATTCGGATTGCTCGGCGGCGACGGCAGCGAGGGGCAACCGGATTGGAAGATCGTCTCTTTGAAGAGCGACGATCTGGCGACGCGCGTGGCGGAGCAGGTGGCGAAAATTTTCCCGATGACGGGCAGGTGAGAGAAAGCGTGAGGATGAAAAAAGCAGAAGCGCAGAGCCAGAATTTCGAGTCGTCGCTGGCGGCTTTAGAGAAGATCGTGCGCGAGTTGGAGCGCGGCGAGTTGCCTCTGGAAAAGAGCCTCGAACTCTTCGAGCGCGGCGTGAGACTCTCGCGCGAATGCCAGGAGCGTTTGCAGGAAGCGGAGCGGCGCATCGAAGTGCTCTTGCAGCGCGACGGCGAAGGGCGCAGCAGCGTGCTCGGCGCGCTCGGCGACGAAGAGTTTGATCGTCTCGCGGGTGTCGAAGCGGAAGCGGACGACGATGAAACCGCCTTCTGACGCGTTAATCGAAACGGCTGGCGCGCACGAAACCGCGAGCGCGGAAGAGGCGCACGCTTATCTCGCCGCCGTGCGCACGCTCGTCGATGCGAGTCTCGAACTGCTCGTGCCGCCCGGCACACATGAGCCGCGAGCGGTGCATGCGGCGATGCGTTGGAGTCTCTTCGCGGGCGGCAAGCGTCTGCGCCCCGCGCTCGCGCTGGCCTCGGGCGAGGCTTTCGGCGCGCCCCCTCTGCGTCTCACACGCACGGCCTGCGCGTTCGAACTCATACACACTTACTCGCTCATCCACGACGACCTGCCCGCGATGGACGACGACGATCTCCGGCGCGGGCGTCCGACCTGTCACATCAGGTTCGGCGAGGCGACGGCGATCCTCGCGGGCGACGCCATGCAGACGCTCGCCTTTCAGACCATCGCCGAAGACTCCGAGTTGGATGCACACGTGCGCGTGCGGCTCGTCGCGGAACTGGCACGCGCGGCGGGCACGCCTGCCGGGATGGTCGCGGGGCAGGCGCATGATCTGGCGGGGGAGTCGCGCACGGATGTCACCGCCGACGAACTCGATTCCATCCACCGCCACAAGACGGGCGCGCTCATCGTCGCGGCGGCGCGCGCGGGCGCGATTGTCGCCCAAGCGAGCGAACGCGAGATCGAACGCATCAGCGACTATGCCGCCGCGCTCGGCCTTCTGTTTCAGATCACAGACGACCTGCTCGACGTGACGGCGACCGCCGAAACTTTAGGCAAGACGCCCGGCAAAGACGCACGCGCGCAGAAGGCCACCTACCCCGCGCTCCACGGCCTGGAGGCGACGCAGGAACGCGCCCTCGCCGTCTACACGCAGGCTCTCGACGCCCTCGCTCAGATCGAAAGACCGACCCGCCTGCTGCGCTCCATCGCGCGTCTCATCCTCGAACGCCGCACCTGATTTTCTTGACAGCCCTTCGCGCCCGTTTGCATAATTGCGCCAGAGCCGGACAAAACGGATCATCTCACCTCCTCAAAGATGATCGCCTACGCAAAACTTCCGCTGTCGCGTGCGGCAGTTCTCTCGTCGAACCCAACTTCGACCAGACTCATCCGCCGGGGAGTCTCTTATGAGTTACACCAAAAGATTGATCTTGAGCCTGCTTGTCGCTGTCTCCGCGTCGCTTGCCCTGAGCGTGTGCCTTGCCCGCGCGTACTCGAACGAAACGAGGCCGGAGACACAGGATGCCACGCTTGCCGTCGTCGCCGCCGCGCCGGAAAAGTTCGGCGCGATTCCCTCCACCACGCCCATCATCGGGCAGACGCGGCTCGTCTTCACGAGCGACCGCGACGGCAACGCGGAGGTCTATTCCCAGGCGGGCGACAACAGCCCGCAGGTCAATCTCACGAACAACCCGGCGACGGACGCCTGCCCCGTCATCTCTCCCGACGGCACGAAGATCGCCTTCACGAGTAATCGTAACGGTCAATCGGACATCTACGTGATGAACACGGACGGTTCAAACGTTCAGGCCGTCACGCATTTCGGCGACGGGGGCGGCGTTAACACGCGCGCCTACGATCCGGCGTGGTCGCCGGACGGCACGAAGCTGGCTTACGTTGCCAGCTTTTTTGGCGGGGAATCCTCCGGGCTTTTCGTGGTGAACGCGGACGGCAGCGGCGAAGCTGCCCACATTGGCAACGGCTCGGAAGCAGCCGACCCCGCGTGGTCGCCCGACGGCACGCGCATCGCCTATGTCGGGCGCGAAGGAAGTTACTTCCCGACGGAAGAGGGCTTTCCCTACTTCCTCTTTGTGACGAACGCGGACGGCAGCGGCACCACGCGCATCGCCACCGATACGCCCATCTTCTCGTCGTTCGCCTACCCGCCCGAAGCGAGTGGTCCCAGTTGGTCGCGCGACGGGGCGCGTCTCGCCTTCGTCAGCAACCGCCACGGCAACGAGGAGATTTACACCGTCAGCGCGACGGGCGGCGCGGTCATGCGCCTGACGAACAACCCCGCGACGGACACTTTGCCGACGTGGCTCGGCGACGGCATCGCGTTCACCAGCACACGCGGCGGCGCGCGCGACGTTTACGTGATGTATCCGGGCAGTCCTTTGATCTCGGGCGAGCCTTTGATGTTTCGCATCACCGGCAACGCGGGCAACAATTTCGACGCCGACTGGCGTTCACTTACGCCCGCCGCGCCGTCAACGATCTCCGCCTCGCGCATCGCCTTCATCCGCGCCAACCCGGCCAACCCTGATGACACGGACATCTACACGTCGAACCCCGACGGCACGAATGAAGTGAACATCACCAACAGCCCGCAGAAGGAGTTTGCGCCCGCGTGGTCGCCCGACGGCAAGATGATCGCCTACGTGCGTCGCCCGGAGCGCGCGCTCTTTGTGATGAATGCCGACGGCACGAACGCGCGCGAACTCACCCCCGTCAGCGACGTTGCCGTCAAGCCTTCGTGGTCGCCCGATGGCCGCCGCATCGCCTTCATCGGCGGCAGCGATCTGGCCTACACGCTCGCCGTCGTCAACGTGGACGGCACGGAGCGCAGGCGACTCGTCCCGCTCGACGCCACTTATCACGAAATCGCCTGGTCGCCCGACGGCACGCGCCTTGCCTACGTGTTAGACCGCGCCTCCGCCTTTGCCGATCCGGCCATTCACGTCGTCAATCTCGACGGCACGGGCGCACGCATGCTCTCGACCGGCATCAATCGCGACCGTCAGCCTGCGTGGTCGCCCGACAGTTCTAAACTCGCTTTCACCTCGACACGCGACGCCAACGTCGAAATCTACTCGATGAATGCCGACGGGACGAATCAAACGCGGCTCACGAATAATCCGGCGACGGACGCCTCGCCTATCTGGTCGCCCGACGGCCAGACAATAATCTTCTCCACCAACCGCGACGGCGACTTCGAGCTTTACCGCATGAACGCTGCCGACGGCGGCGGACAGGCGCGCATCACCGACACAAGCGCAAATGAGGTCGCGCCCGACTGGAATCGGGGCGCTCTCTCCACCATCCAGTGGCGCCACCCTTCGTTCCGCATCCGCGAAGGCTTGGAGCACGGCAGCAGCGGCGAACCGCTCGTCGTCACGCGCCTCGGCGACCTGACGCACCCCGCAACCGTCGAATACGCGACGACGCACGGTTGCCGCGACGCGTTCGACGCCCCGCCGTCCATGTGCGGCAGCGGATTCGCTTCCGAACGTTCCGATTACGTGAGCACGACGGGCACGCTCCGCTTCGCGGCGGGCGAAGCCAGCAAGACCATCAGCGTGACCACGATTGACGACGCCATCATCGAAGGCGACGAGCGTTTCAATCTCGTCCTGACGAATGCGACGGGCGCGACGCTCGGCGAGCAGCGCGACGTGCCGGTTATCATCACCGACAACGACAAAAACGCCGCCGCGCCCAACCCCATTGACGAGCCGCGCTTCTTCGTCCGCATGCACTATCTCGATTTTCTGGGGCGCGAACCGGAGCAGAGAGGCTGGGATGATTGGGTCGGCGTCTGGACGCGCTGCCCGAACATCTTCAACAATCCGGTGTGCGACCGCGTGACGATCTCCGCCTCCTTCTTCCGCTCGCGCGAGTTCTACGTGAAGAGCTATTACATCTATCTCTTCTATCGCGCCGCGCTGGGGCGACGACCCACCTACGCAGAGTTTGTGCGCGACCTCCCGCGTCTCGCGGCGCAGACCGGCGCGGAGTTGGACGCGCGCAAAGATGATTACAACCTCGCGTGGATACACCGCGCGGAGTTCGCAGAGGTCGCCCGCACGTTCACGCATGAGCAGTTTGTTGACCGTCTCGTGCAGAACGTCGGCATCACGCTGACGGGCGCGGTGACGCGCGAGACGCTGCTCGCGGATTTGCGCGCCGGACGCAGGACGCGCGCCGCCATCCTGCGCGCCGTCGTCGAGCACCCGGACGTGGAGCGCGCGGAGTACAACGGCGCGTTTGTCACGATGCAGTATTTCGGCTATCTGAAGCGCGACCCGGACGCCACGGGGTTCGCCAACTGGCTGAACTACCTGAACGCGCACCCGACGGACTTTCGCACGATGGTGCACGGCTTCGTCGTCTCTAACGAATACCGCGCGCGCTTCGGAAAACCTTGAGACAGGATAAGAGCAAGGGGAAAGAGTCAGGGGTCAAGGCAAAGGGCGGAAAGCCTTCAAAGAAGCGGGGCGCAGCATTTGAGATGCTGCGCCCCGCTTCCTGTCTTTACCTTTAAACTTAACCTTAAACCCCTGACCCTTTAGCCTTAAATTTCCCCCTGACCTTTTTCCTTAAAGTTTCAGACTCCGGTTGTCGGCTGGTGCGTCGCCACCTTTCGCTGCAACGCGCGCAGAGTTTCGGGCATGAAGGCCGTGAGATGATGCGTGGCGGTGTGGCCGTCGGCGAACGCCTGATAGAGCATGCAGTCGGGGAGTTGCAGGCAACTGAGGGGCGACGAGTTGATGTAGCCGCTGTCGATGCCGATGGCGCTGTGCGAGATGTAGATGCCGTGACGACCGAGGCGTCCGCGCAGGGGCAACAGCGGCGCGGGCGTGTGGCCGAAGACGCAGGGCTTGCCCGTGTAGTTGCGAAAGAAATCGCTGTCGCGCGACCAGAGGAGATGCTGCGGCGGCGTGTCGCGCGGGTGCTGTCCCTTGCTCAACCCGGCGTGGACGTAGAGCGCGTAGTCGTCTTCGTGAAAGAGCGGGAGGGTGCGGAAGAAGTCGAGGTGCGCGGGCGGAAGCGACTCTGTGAAATCTTGGCGCAGCGTCGTGAAATCCTGTTCGCTGCGCACGTGCAGAGGCTTGCCTGTGTACTGTCTGAAAGTGCATTCGCTGCCGACCGCCGCGTGCAGCCAGAGCGTCGCGCTCTCGTCCACGAAGTCGAGCAACATCTGTTCGTGATTGCCGCGCAGGCAGAGCACGCGCTCGGGCTGTTCGTCTTTGAGCTTCACCACGTCCGCCACCGTGCCGGGCACATCATCGCCGCGATCAATGATGTCGCCCAGCAGGATGAGCATGTCGTGCGAAGCGTCGCGCGGAATGATCTCAAGGAGATGATTCAGTTGCGCGCGTCGCCCGTGCACATCGCCGATGACGAAGGTTTTCATTTAAGTTCAACCCGTTCTTCGCACGTCAAACTCCGGCCTGCCGTCCGCTGCCGTTCGAGCCGCTTATTCTACCCCGACTCTCGCCTGCGCGTGCGATTTCTCGATGCGCTCCATCAACGTCTCAAAGCGCGGGTCGGCTCTGAGTTCCGTCCATTCGGGATTCGCACGGAACCAGGGCAGATTTTCGTTGCCGCGATTGATGGCGCGCTCCAACCATTTGAACGCCTGATCGCGCATGCCTTCCACGGCATAGGCCGTCGCGATCCAGTAAGGCGCGTCGTGGTCTGCTTCGGCCACTTCCTTGACGCGCTCGGTCAACTGCGCGCGTGCCGCTTCGTGCTGGCCGAGCTTGCTGAGCGCGATGGCATAGTGGGGACGGATGCCGTCCATCTCCGGGTGCGTGTCGAGCACGTCGCGCAAAATTTCCGCCGCCCCCGCCGCGTTGCCCTGACGATAGAAGGCGACCGCGCGGAAGGTCTTGACGAACGGATGATCGGGTTCGATCCGCGCGCCGTCGTCGAGTGCGAGCATGGCCTCGTCCATGCGCCCCTGATACATCAGGACACGCGCGCGGTTGTAGCTGACCACGACGCGCTCCGCAGGGTTGAGCGCGAGCATGCGGTCGAGACTGCGCAGGGAGCGTTCGTAATCGCCGTCGAGCCGGTAGAGATAAGAGGCGACAAACTGCACGCCGACATCGTTCGGGGCTTCGTGCCGCAGGTTCTCCACCGCCGCGCGCGCTTTCGATTTCTCGCCGCGCGCCAGATAGATGAAGACCATGTGCATGCGCGCTTCCATGATCTTCGGATCAATGTCCAGACCTTTGCGGAATGCCTCTTCGGCGCGCTCGTAGTCCTCGAAATCGCCCATCGACTTGATGACGCGATTGGCGTAGCAGCCGCCGAGCGCGCAATGCGCGAGCGCGAAATTGGGGTCGAGTTCGATGGCGCGTTTGAAATGTTCGATGGCCTCTTCCACATCTTCGTTGGCGAGCGTGTGATAGATGTAACGCCCCATCGCATCGCGCCCGCGCAGGTAGATGTTGTAAGCCTCCGGGTTGGCTGTCGAGCGTTGGGCGAGGCCGCTCTTTTCGTCCGCGCTCAGTTCGACGCGCAAGCCTTCGACGATGCGCTGCGCGATGGTGTCCTGCACGGCGATGATGTCGGCGGCGGTCGCGTCGATGCGGTCTGTCCAGAGCAGGTCGCCGGAAGCCACGTCGAGCAGTTGCGCGTTGACTCTGAGCTTATCGCCCGCGCGCAGGAAACTCGCGGCCAGCACCGCGCCGACGCTCAACTCCTCGCCGATCTCGCGCGGGTCGCGCTCCTGTCCCTGATACTTCACGATCAGGGACGACGGGCGCACGACGAGCGAGCGCAAACGTGCGAGTTCCGTGATCACTGCGTCGGCGAGCGAAAATTCGTAGAAGCTCACTTCCGCGTCGCCGCTCAAATTGCGAAAGGGCAGGATCGCGATAGATTTTTGCGCGCTCTCGGAAAGGTTCGTCCCGTGCTGCGGTTCGCCTTCGGAGCGGTGCGGCGCAGCCGAGATGTTGCGCGAAGCGGAGGCGTTAGGCGGCGCGGAAGTTGACTGCGCGCTCGTCGGCGTCTCCGTGCCCGTGATGTTGCGCAGCCAGCGACGAAAGGTGCGACCGAAAGAGGAATTGCTCGATTGATGGCGCGGCGCAACCGGCTCAAACTCGTCGGTCGTATCGATGGAGTTTCCTCCGCCTGCGGCTGCGCCCACTGCCGCGAGTTCGCGTTTGACGGCGCGCAGGTCGTCGCGAAACTCCGCCACGCGTTGATAACGATCCTTCGGGTCTTTGGCGAGCGCGCGGTCGAGTATCTCCTGCAAGCGCGGCGGCGCGTCGCGCCTGAATTCGCCTACGCGGACGGGCGTGTCGTGCAGGACGGCGTAGCGCACCTCAACGTTCGTCTTGCCCTGAAACGGCCAGATGCCCGCCAGCATCTCGTAGAGCAGGACGCCGGTGGAGAAGATGTCTGCGCGATGATCGACGTGCGCGCCCGTGGCCTGTTCGGGCGCGGCGTAGGTGGCCGTGCCGTAAGGGACGCCCATCTCGGTCAGATGTTGCTCCATGCCCTTGCCGCCGCTCTTGTTTTCGTCGAGCAGTTTAGCCAGACCGAAATCGAGCACTTTGGCCGTGCCGTTCTTCGTCACCATCACGTTGCCCGCTTTGATGTCGCGATGGATAACGCCGCGCGCGTGTGCGGCGGCCAGCGCGTCTGCGACCTGCATGGTGATGGAGATCGCGCTGCGAAGTTCGAGCGGGCG
>DASWNS010000160.1:0-6595 GCA_036399115.1 Pyrinomonadaceae bacterium
GATCGTGGGCGCGGCTCGCTCGCGCGGCGAAAAGACGATGATTGACCGGCTCACGGGCGAACTGCTCGACGCCGCCAGCAATCGCGGCAACGCCGTCAAGAAAAAGGATGACGTGCATCGCATGGCGGAGGCCAACAAAGCCTTTGCGCACTATAAGTGGTAAGAGACAAGTAATGAGTAATGAGTAATGAGTGATGAGCGGAAGACGCTTCTAAACTCATTACTCATCGCCCATCACTCATCACTATAAGATCATGGCTAAGCAAGACCTCAGGAAATTCCGCAACATCGGCATCATGGCGCACATTGATGCCGGAAAGACGACCACCACCGAACGCGTGTTGTTCTACACGGGCGTCTCGCACAAGATCGGCGAGGTGCACGAAGGCACTGCGACGATGGACTGGATGGAGCAGGAGCAGGAGCGCGGCATCACGATCACGTCTGCCGCCACCACCTGTTTCTGGAAGCGCAATAATGTCGAGCATCGCATCAACATTATTGACACTCCCGGCCACGTCGATTTCACGATGGAAGTTGAACGCAGCTTACGCGTCCTCGACGGCGCGGTCGCCGTGTTCGACGGCGTGGCGGGCGTCGAGCCGCAGTCGGAGACGGTCTGGCGTCAGGCCGACAAGTACGGCGTGCCGCGCATCTGCTTCATCAACAAACTCGACCGTGCGGGCGCATCCTTCCAACGCTCCTTCGATTCCATTGTTACGCGTCTCGGCGCGAACCCCGTCGCCATCCAGATTCCGATCGGCACGGAAGACCAGTTCAAAGGCGTCATCGATTTGATCAAGATGAAGGCGCTTTTGTGGAACGACGAGACGAAGGGCGCGGAATACGCGATTGAAGAGATTCCCGCCGACATGCGTGAGGAAGCGGACGCCGCGCGCGAAAAGATGATCGAAGCCATCGCCAGCATCGACGATGATTTGACGAACAAGTTTTTGGAAGGCGAAGAGATTAGCGAAGACGAACTCCGCGCCGCTCTGCGCAAAGGCACGATTGAGATCAAGATCGTTCCCGTCGTGACCGGCTCGGCCTTCAAGAACAAGGGCGTGCAGACGTTGCTCGACGCGGTCGTCGATTTTCTGCCTTCGCCGCTCGACATCGAAGCGATTAAGGGCACGAATCCCAAGACCGGCGAGGAAGAGCCGCGCCCGGCAGACGAGAGTGCGCCGTTCGCCGGTCTGGTCTTCAAGATCATGGCCGACAAGCATCTCGGCCAACTCTCTTTCGTACGCATCTATTCGGGCACGATCAAGGGCGGCTCTTATGCTTTCAACTCGGTCAAAGGCACGAAAGAGCGCGTCGGACGCCTGCTGCGCATGCACGCCAACAAGCGCGAAGACATCGACGAGGCATCGGCTGGCGAGATCATCGCCATCGGCGGCATGAAGCAGGTGACGACCGGCGACACCGTCTGCGACGAGAACAAGCCGATCATCCTCGAAGCGATGGACTTCCCGGCTCCCGTCATCCGCGTCGCCGTCGAACCGAAGACGCGCGCCGATCAGGACAAACTCGGAACCGCCCTGTCGCGTCTCGCGCAGGAAGACCCCAGTTTCAACGTCTCTACGGATCAGGAAACCGGCCAGACCATCATTGCCGGAATGGGCGAACTCCACCTGGAGATCATCGTGGATCGCATGAAGCGCGAGTTCGGCGTCGAGGCCAACGTCGGCAAGCCGCAGGTCGCCTATCGCGAGACGATCACGCAGCCCGCACCCGGCAAGGAAGTCTATAAACGGCAGACGGGTGGACGCGGCCAGTTCGGCCACGTCGAGATCGAGATCGAACCCGCACCGGGCGAAGGCTTCGTCTTCGAGAACAAGATCACGGGCGGCGTCATCCCGCGCGAGTACATCAAGCCGACGGAAGAAGGCATCCGCGATGCGATGGAGCGCGGCTTCCTCGCCGGTTATGAACTGGTGGACATCCGCGTGCGCCTCGTCTTCGGTTCGTATCACGAAGTCGATTCCGACGAGCGTTCGTTCCACATCGCAGGCTCGCTCGCGTTTCAGGACGCGGTGCGCAAGGCCAAGCCCGTGCTGCTCGAACCGATCATGCGCGTCGAAGTGGTGACGCCGGAAGAGTACATGGGATCGGTCAACGGCGACTTGAATCGTCGTCGCGGCCAGATCGAAAAGATGGAGCCGCGCACGGGCGGCGTGCAGGTCATCACGGCCTTCGTCCCGCTCTCGGAGATGTTCGGCTACACGACCGACCTGCGCTCGTCCACGCAGGGACGCGCCACTTCGACGATGCACTTTGAGCGTTACGAACAAGCGCCGAAGAATATCGCAGAGGAAGTGATCGCGAAGGTGCAGGGCGTTACGAAATAAGTTTGAGCCAGACGAATTAAGAAAGCGGGTCGCTTCTCTCGCTGCACGACAGGCGCGGCGACCCAATAGACAGAAACCGATAAATAATTTGTAGGAGCGAGAGAAAGACATGAGCAAGGAGAAATTCGACCGGTCGAAGCCGCACGTCAACATCGGCACCATCGGGCACGTCGATCACGGGAAGACCACCTTAACGGCTGCGATTACGAAAGTCTTAGCCAAACATAACCCCAAGATCACCGTCCGCGCGTTTGATTCCATCGACAACGCGCCCGAAGAGAAGGCCAGAGGCATCACCATTGCCACCGCCCACGTCGAATACGAGACGGCCAACCGCCACTACGCACACGTCGATTGTCCCGGGCATGCCGATTATGTCAAGAACATGATCACCGGCGCAGCCCAGATGGATGGCGCTATTCTCGTCGTCGCCGCCACCGACGGTCCCATGCCGCAGACCCGCGAGCATATCCTGTTAGCCCGTCAGGTGGGCGTGCCCGCCATGGTCGTCTTTATGAACAAGGTCGATGCCGTCGATGACGCCGAACTGCTCGAACTCGTCGAACTCGAAGTCAGAGAACTCCTCTCGGCTTACGAGTTTCCCGGCGACGACATTCCCGTCATTCAAGGCTCGGCTCTGGGCGCACTCAACGGCGAAGCGCAATGGGAAGCCAAACTCGACGAGTTGATGGCGGCTGTCGATAGCTACATCCCGACGCCGGAGCGCGACGTGGAGAAGCCGTTCCTGATGCCGGTGGAAGATATCTTCACCATTCAGGGACGCGGGACGGTGGCGACAGGGCGTGTGGAGCGCGGGCGAGTGAAGGTCAACGAGACGGTGGAGATCATCGGCATCCGCGACACGAGAACGACCGTCTGCACGGGCGTCGAGATGTTCAAGAAGTTGTTGGATGAAGGCGTCGCGGGAGACAACGTCGGGTTGCTGCTGCGCGGTGTGGAGCGCAAGGACATCGAGCGCGGGCAGGTGATTGCCAAGCCCGGCAGCATCACGCCGCACACGAAGTTCAAGGCGGAAGCCTACATTTTGACGAAAGAGGAAGGCGGCAGGCACACGCCGTTCTTTACGGGATACCGACCGCAGTTCTACTTTCGGACGACGGATGTGACGGGTGTCGCGTCTCTGCCGGAGGGAGTGGAGATGGTGATGCCGGGCGATAACGTGGCGATGGAGATCGAGCTGATTACGCCGATTGCGATGGAGAAGGGCTTACGGTTCGCCATTCGCGAAGGCGGAAGGACGGTCGGGGCTGGTACCATCTCCGAAATCGTAGAATAAGATTTTCAGGGCTAAAGAGAGCAAGTTCAACATAGCCCGTCTGTGAGGAAGGTAAGTTATGCCGCGCGATAATGTTGTGTTGCAGTGCACGGAATGTAAGCATCGTAACTATGTTACGACCAAGAATAAGAAGACGACGACGGAACGTTTGGAGTTCAGCAAGTTCTGCCGTTTCTGCCGTTGCCACAGAAACCACAAGGAAACGAAATAGCAGTGGCGGGTGACAGGTGACGGGTGACAAGTTAAAACAAGAACTTGTCTTCAACTCCTCACTTGTCATTCGTCGCTCGTCACTCTCCTTAGGGGTATAGTGTCAACGGTTAGCACGTCGGTCTCCAAAACCGAAAGTTCGGGTTCAAATCCTGATACCCCTGCCAGCACGTTTGTGAAGAGGTAGAACTCCCTTGGCGAGACAAAAAGACGACGAGTTTGAGAACGAAGACGACAAGTCATTGCCGTCTCTGGAGCCGACACCTCCGCCGGGGCGCACGGGTTCGTCGGACGTGGAAGCAGGCACGGGTCCCGCTCCGCGTGCGGCACGTTTCGGCGAAGGACCCGAGGGGCGCGCGGCGCGGCGTGAGCGCGGCGTGCAGGGCGCGCGCGAGGGATTCTTCGGGCGCATCGTAACCTTCGCGCATGACATTCGCGCGGAGATGCGGCGCGTCTCCTGGCCGGGTTTGAAAGACGTGCAGAACACGACGATTATCACGATCATTGCCGTGGCTTTCTTTGCGACTTACTTGTGGCTCATCGATAAAGGGTGGACGTTTCTGATCAACGGGCTGACCAAAGCGTTGGGCGGTTGATAAATTTTCGGACGCAGTAGTTGCCCGCTTCCGGTTCGCGTGAGAATAAGCTCTTTGAAAGAGCAAGGACGTTTTAGAAGATGCAGCAGTGGTACATCCTACATACCTATTCGGGACACGAGAAGAAGGTGCGCGATTCGCTGAAGGCGCGCATCCGCGACACCGATCTCCAGGCCGAGATCACGGAAGTGCTCGTGCCGACTGAGACGGTCGTGGAAATGCGCGGCAACAAGCGTGTCGAATCGTCGCGCATGTTCTATCCCGGCTACGTGCTCGTGCAGATCGAGTGCGACGAGCGCGGCCACATTCCCGACAACGTGTTTCACCTGATCAAGTCCACGCCGAAAGTGACGGGCTTCGTCGGCGGGCAAAACCCGACGCCCCTGACGCCGCAGGAAGTCGATCAGATCGTGCATAACGTGACGGAGGCGCAGGAGAAGCCGAAACCGAAGTTCACTTACGCGGCGGGCGAAACGGTGCGCATCAAGAGCGGCCCCTTCGCCAGTTTTACGGGCAAGGTTGAAGAGGTCAACGCCGACAAGTCAACTCTGAAAGTCGTCGTGACCATCTTCGGACGCTCGACCCCCGTTGAATTGAATTTTCTGGACGTGGAAAAAGTAACGTTTACCGAGGACGAATAATGAAGTAATGAGTGATGAGTGATGAGTGAGGAGCAACTGCTCTTAACTCACCATTCATCACTCATCACTCATCACTCATAAAGTTATGGCAAAGAAGATTACAGGTTATATCAAGTTGCAAGTTCCGGCGGGGAAGGCCAATCCGGCTCCGCCCATCGGCCCGGCACTCGGCCAGCACGGCGTGAACATCATGGAGTTCTGCAAAGCCTTCAACGCGAAGACCGCGCAGATGGACCCGGATATGAAAATTCCGGTCGTCATCACAGTGTTCGCCGACCGCTCGTTCAGTTTCGAGACGAAGACGCCGCCCGCCGCAGACCTTTTGAAGAAAGCAGCCGGCATCCCGAAGGGTTCGGGCAAGCCGAACAAGGAGAAGGTCGGCACGATCTCGCGCGCCAAGATCGAGGAGATCGCACGCGCCAAGATGCCCGACCTGAACACGACGAGTCTGGAGAGCGCGATCAAGACCATCGAAGGCACCGCGGTCAACATGGGACTCACGGTTGAATAGAGTTTAGCCATCGGATGCCGGAAAGCCACAGAGGCTGCTCGCAGGCATCTAATATCTAAAATCTCTCTTGAGAGGGAGAAAGCGCGCCACTCGCGCGTTTTCGTTTGCACCTCGGAGGACGAGTTATGGCAAAGCATGGCAAGAAGTTCCGTGCGGCTCTGGAAAAGATTGAGCCGGGGCGGAAATACAATTTGGACGAAGGACTGGCGAAGGTCAAAGAGATCTCCTTCGCGAAGTTTGATGAAACCATCGAATTGACGATGTGGCTCGGCGTCGATCCGCGCAAAGCGGATCAACTCGTGCGCGGCACGGTCGTTCTGCCGCACGGTCTGGGCAAGTCGAAGCGCGTGCTCGTCATCGCGCAGGGCGATAAGATTCGCGAGGCCGAAGAGGCGGGCGCGGATTTCGTCGGCGGCGCGGAGATGGTTGACCGCATCAAGGGCGGCTGGCTCGATTTCGATGCCGTCATCGCGACGCCGGACATGATGCGTCTCGTCGGCGGACTCGGCAAAGTCCTCGGGCCTCGCGGCCTGATGCCGAACCCGAAGACCGGGACGGTGACGCCCGATGTGACGACCGCCGTGCGCGAGACGAAGGCCGGTAAGGTCGAGTATCGCGTAGACAAGACGGGCGTGATTCACGTCGGCATCGGCAAAGTCTCTTTCGATCAGCAACTCTTGAGCGAGAACGCGCAGACGCTGCTCAACGCGGTCGTCCGTGCGAAGCCTTCGACGGCCAAAGGCAAGTATGTCAAGAAAGTGAATCTCGCATCAACGATGAGTCCCGGCGTACTGCTGGACGAGACGGCTTACGTGAAATAGCGAGTGAGGAGCGTGATAGAGAAATGAAAACCAGAGAACAGAAACAGAAAGACCTCGAAGCCCTCACGCAGCAGTTTCAGGAAGCGACCGCCGCGATGGTGATGGGTGTCAACAAATTGTCGGTGACCCAGGATCAGGAGTTGCGCCGCCAGTTGGATCAGGTGGGTG
>DASWNS010000161.1:0-6924 GCA_036399115.1 Pyrinomonadaceae bacterium
AAGCCCACCCTCACCTGGTCACAGAGACGCACGCGACGCATTCTCGGCCACCACGACCGCGCCTTCAACACCATCGTCATCAGCAAGACGCTCGACGCGCCCGACGTTCCCGAGTGGTTCGTCGAATACGTCCTGTATCACGAGATGCTCCACATCAAGCATCCGGCGCGCGTCGTCAAAGGTCGCCGCTACTCGCACACGAAAGCATTCCTCGCCGAAGAGGAACGCTTCCCTCTCTTCGATCAGGCGCAGGAATGGCTCGACCATGTCGCGCGCGAACGCCGCGCCGCCTGAAAACGATCCTTCTCCGGCCATTATCTTTTTTGAAACTTTCTCTTCCGACCGGCGTTCTAACAGACAGGAAGGTGGGCTCCTCCGAAAAGAACGGGCGAGCAACAAGCACGCGCTACCGGACAGTAGCATTTGCAGGTTGCTCGCCCGTTCTTTGTTTACTCATCCGCCGCCAGTTTTCCGTTCTTCAATCCAATCTTTAGTAACTCGCGTCCATAAACATGAACGACGGACAACTGGCTGCCAACGGCGGTCGAGTTTTCGACACTTCGACACTTCCTTGACACGCCCAACCTCTCGTGATTTCATGCCTTACACATCGTCTTAAAATTCGATCCGAAATTCTGTAAGGAGATTCCAGATGGGCGAAAGTGTTTTCAAGGGCGTAGAGATGGTCGGGACATCCGATCAAAGTTTCAGCCACGCCATCGAAGTGGCAGTTAAACGCGCACGGCAATCGCTGCGCAATCTCTCCTGGTTCACCGTGAAGGAGCAGCGCGGCGGGCTGCAAGACGGGCGGCTTGAGTATCAAGTGACGCTCGAACTCTTTTTTAAACTGGAAGCCATGGAGAACGATCCGGTGGAAGACTGAGCGCACTTCTGCGCGCGTGCTGCCCGCACGTTTCGCGGCTGGACAAAGGGAGTAAACGCTCGCTAGACTACGCAGTTTGCGATACGGGTTTATTTTCAACCCTTTCAAGATGCGTCGGCGTGCACTGCACGCGCGGGCGAAATTTATTCAAGACGGAGCAGGATAATTTCATGGCGATTCCAGCAACCCAAATCCGGCGCGGGATGGTGATTCTCTTCGAGGGCAATCTCTGCAAAGTGATCGATTTTCGACATCACACGCCCGGCAACCTCCGCGCGATGGTGCAGACGAAAATGCGCAACCTGCGCACCGGCTCGTCCTTCGAGCATCGCTTCCGTTCCTCCGACACGGTGGACAAAGCCTCGCTCGAACAGCATGAGATGGAATACATGTACTCGGACGGTTCGCAGCACCATTTCATGAACACGGAGAACTACGAACAGACCGCGCTCACCGAAGAAGACCTCGGCGACATGGCACAATGGCTCATGCCGGGCATGAAGATTCAAGCGGAGTTTTACGAAGGCGCGCCCATCGGCATCACGCTGCCGCCCTCGATGGAACTCACCGTGACGCGTACCGAACCGACGCTCAAAGGCGCGACCGTCTCCAACGTCAACAAACCCGCGACGCTCGAAAACGGCGTGACCATCACCGTCCCGCCCTTCGTCAACGAAGGCGACCGCATCCGCGTCGACCCGACGGAAGGCCGCTACATCGAACGAGCCAAGTAAAGTGATGAGTGTTGAGTGACGGGTGATGAGTAAAAGCATTTTGTTGCTTCTCACTCAACACTCAACACTCAACACTCATCACTCATGTACCTTCTCTACAGCCTTCTTCTCACCTTCGCCATCTTCGCGCTGCTGCCTTTGTTTCTCCTCGATGCGTTGCGTCATGGGAAATACGTCGCCGGTTTGCGCGAGCGGCTCGGCGGTGTGCCGGAGGTTGACGCGAACGGGCGCGCTGTTGTCTGGTTGCACTGCGTCTCGGTCGGGGAGACGCAGGCGGCACGACCGCTGGCGCGCGCGCTCGTCGAACGCTTCCCTTCGCACGCGCTCGTCGTCTCCACCACGACGCTGACCGGACAGACGCTCGCGCGCGAAGTTTTTCGCGACGAGGCGGTCGCCGTCTTTTACTTTCCTTTCGATTGGGCGTGGAGCGTGCGGCGTTCCCTGCGCCGCATCAAACCTTCGCTCGTGCTCGTGATGGAAACTGAGCTTTGGCCGCGTTTTTTGCGTGAGTGCCGCAGCGCAGGCGTGCCCGTCGCACTCGTCAACGGGCGCATCTCCGAAAAGTCGTTTCGCGGTTATAGAAAATTGGGAGCCTTTATCAAAAGCGTGACGGGCGCGCTCACGCTCGCGATCATGCAGACGGAGGCCGACGCCGAAAGGATTCGCGCGCTCGGACTCGCGCCGGAGCGAACACGCGTCTCCGGCAACATCAAATTCGACGCGGACACGGAAGTAGGCGCGGCAGTTATCACGCGTGAACTACGCGAGCGTTTCGCCTTCGGCGACGAACGACCGCTCATCGTGGCCGCCAGCACACACGCGCCGGAAGAAGCGGTCACGCTCGACGCATTCCGACAGGCACGCGCCGCCTTCGACAGAGACGACAGCAGATGCCCGCGCCTGCTCATCGCACCGCGCCACCCCGAACGCTTCAACGAAGTCGCCGCCCTGCTTGCATCGAGCGGCTTATCGTGGGCGCGTCGTTCAGTTTCGCCGAAGGCCGACGACGCGACGTGCGATGTCGTCCTTCTCGACACCATCGGCGAACTACGGGGCGTCTATTCGCTCGCCGCGCTCGTCTTCGTCGGCGGCAGCATCGCGCCGACCGGCGGGCACAACATACTCGAACCGGCTGCCGCCGCCTGTTGCATCATCACTGGCGCGCACACCTTCAATTTCGCTTCCATCATGCGCGATTTTCTCGAACAGGATGCGCTCGTCCAATTGCCCACGCTCACGGAAGCGCAGGCTCCCGCCGTGCTGGCACAAACTTTTCGCGAACTGTTAAATGACAACGAACGCCGACGCCGCACAGGCGACCGCGCACGCGCCGCGCTCGAACATAGTCGCGGCGCAACGGATAAGACCATCGCATTGCTCACGCCACTGTTAGAACAGAGGCCGGAGAGCAGAGGTTAGAGTTCAGTCAAGACAAAAACTGCTTTCTACTAACCTCTGCTCTCTAATCTCTAACCTCCGATTTATGCTTCGGCTCCGAGACATAGCGTTCGCACCGTTGAGTGTCGCCTACGGCGCGGCGGGTCGTGCGCGTCGCGCGTTATATCGCGCGGGCGTGCTGCCCGTCGAACGCGTAGCGGCTCCGGTTGTGAGCGTCGGCAATATCACGGCGGGCGGCACGGGCAAAACGCCGCTTGTCGAATGGCTGGCGCGTGCGGCGGCGAGCGAGGGGCGTCGCGTCTGCATCCTGACGCGCGGCTACGGGCGCGCCGATGCGAGCAAGCGGGTCGTCGTCTCGGACGGCGAGCACGTTATGGCGGAGGCACGTGAGGGAGGCGACGAGCCGCGCCTGCTCGCGGAGAATTTACTGGAGCACAAGGTCGCGGTGGTGAGCGACGCGAACCGTGCGGCGGCGGCGCGTTGGGCGTTGGCACACCTGCGCAGCGACGCCTTTATTCTCGACGATGGATTTCAACACCTGCGCCTCTCGCGCGACCTGAACATCCTGACGCTCGATGCGACCGACCCCTGGGGCGGCATGAAATTGCTTCCACGCGGGCGTCTGCGCGAACCGCCCGGCGAGTTGAAGCGAGCCGATCTAATCGTCATCACCCGCGCGGAACTCGCAGTTGACATCGAAGAGGTGCGCGCGCGTGCCGAGGCTTTGAGCGGCGGCAGACGCCCGGTGCTCATCGCACGCACCGCGACGCTGCGTATGAAGTTACTCGCCGTTCCGCATAGTGAGTTGAAGGTGCGTGCGCATGAGCACGAGATCGAGAGCGTTCCACAAACGCTCGCGGCGTTCTGCGCCATCGGCAACCCGCAGGCTTTCTTCGCACACGCGCGCAGAGACGGACTCGACATCATACACGCGCGCGCGTTCACAGACCATCACGTCTACACGCAGAGCGATATAGACCTTTACGTACGCGAAGCCGTGCGGCAAGGCGCGCGTGCGTTGCTGACGACGGCCAAAGACGCCGTCAAACTTCGCGCGCTCAATTTTGCGCTGCCCTGTTATGTGTTGGAAGTCGCGTTGAAGTTCGACGATGAGCAGAAGATGCGCGCCATCCTCAGAGAAGCTCTCGCGCGCCGCTTGAGCGAACTATAAGAGGTTGTCGGCGGGCGGGGGGTCATCCGCCGGACTGGATAGATCGGCGGGCGGCGTCGCTCTCGGACTCGGCGGCGGCGGATCATCCACCGGCGGAGTACGCACGGGGGGCGGCGTCGGGTTGCGTCGCGGAGTGGGAGTAGGCGTCGGCTCATCCTCCTCTTCCTCTTCCGGAGTATTGCTGTTCTGCGCATCGTCACGCTCGGGCGTCGCTGTAGGTGTGGCCTCTGCGGTCGGGTTCGGGTTCGCAACTGTGCCTCCCGTGCCCGTAGATGTCTGCGCGGGCGTGGTCGCCGAGGGGGTAGGCGCGCCGGTGGCGGGGACGATGTTGCTTTCGCCTGAGCCTGTCGGCGTTGCACCCGGTTGGACGGGCGAGGCGTTAGGGTCGGCTGTCAGCGGCTGCAAATTATCGTTCGTCGCAGACGAGTCGGAGCGTTGGAAGGCGAAGAAGGCCGCGAGCAGGACGACCAGCAAGACAGCCGCCGGGATCATAATCCGCCACGGGTTGAAACTCGCCACGGGCGGCGGCGTGACGAAAAGTTCGGGTTCATCGTCCGCAAGGTATGACTGCTCGCGCGGGTGCACGACGGTCGCTTCGTCCTGCTCTTCGCTCGTCGTGTGGCGCGATTCGAGCGGCGCGGTCGGCACGACGATGCGGTTCGTGTTGCCTGAACCCAACTGGGCGTTTTCGCTCGTCTCGCCTCCGACCGAAGCTGTCTGGACATCGGGCGCATCTGCCGCCGCGCTCGCCAACGCTTCGGCCAGTTCTCCCGCACTCGCCTGACGATCTTCCGGCATTTTAGAGAGCGCACGCGCGATGACCTGTGCGACAGCGGGCGGCACATCCTTCCGCTCGTCGAGCACCGAAGGCGGCGGCTCCTGTAGGTGCTTCAACATGATCGCCGTCGCCGATTCGCCCGTGAACGGGACGTGGCCGACGAGCATCTCGTAGAGGATGATGCCTAAACTGTAGATGTCGGAACGCGCGTCAATGCCGCTGGCCTGCGAGCATTGTTCGGGCGACATGTATTGCGGCGTGCCGATGATGAGATTGGGAGCGGTGAGTTCGGGGTCTGGCCCTTCGGTTTCTAAAATTTTGGCGATGCCGAAGTCGAGCACTTTAGCCCAGTCGCTGCCGCCCGCCACCTCTTCGAGCATGATGTTGTCGCTCTTGAGGTCGCGATGCACGACGCCTTCGGCATGCGCCGCATCGAGCGCGCCGCAAATCTGGCGCGTGACTTCGACGACGCGCGCGAGCGGCATCGGGCCTTCGCCCCG
The DNA here is from genome assembly GCA_036399115.1 of Pyrinomonadaceae bacterium. Classification (GTDB taxonomy): domain Bacteria; phylum Acidobacteriota; class Blastocatellia; order Pyrinomonadales; family Pyrinomonadaceae; genus JAIVJZ01. The sequence goes on from DASWNS010000161.1 coordinate 5,465, forward strand.
GATCACTTCCTTGAGCGTCTTCCCGCGCAAATATTCCATCACGAGAAAGACGATGCCATTTTCCGATTCGCCGAAATCCGTGACGTTCAGTGCGTGGGGGTTTGAGATGCGCGAGGCGGCTTTGGCTTCGCGTGTGAAGCGCGCGACGATCTTGTCGTCGGCGGCGAGCGAAGGGTGCAGCACCTTGATCGCGACGGCCTTCTCCATCAAAACGTGCGTCGCACGATAGACCGTGCCCATGCCGCCTTCGCTGATGCGTTCCTCGATGCGGTACTTCGATGCCAGAGTCTGTCCGACTAAAGCGTCTCCGGTTTTAACTAAGACCGCGCCGTCTGCCGGGCAAAGCGTGGGCGCGTTCTCATAAGTCTTCCCGCATTTCGGACATTTTTTCATCAAACGCTTTCGCCTCGCATCGCGAATTCTGAAGGAGTTTCTTAATCGAAGCGTATCATACCGCTACAAACGCCCCAAGGTAAAACTATACCACGCAAACCTTAAGCCACACGCGCGAACACGTCTCGCCGGTGGTTTTTCTTTTAACTTTTCAGGAATCTTAAGTAATCTTGCCCCTGCTCGTTATTTCATATACGTGTGAAGGCGGCTGAACGTTTGACTAAAAAACAGCTACTCGTCGTCGGCGGAGTGGCCGCCGGACTCGCGGCGGCCATGCAGGCGCGTCGCACCGCGCCCGCGCTCGACATCACCGTGCTGGAGAAGACCGCAGATATTTCCTACGGCGCGTGCGGCCTCCCTTACGTCGTCTCCGGCCTCATCCCCGCGCTCGAACGGCTCGTTATTCATACGCCCGAATATTTTCGCGCGCAGCACAACATAGACATTCAATTGAATACGGAAGCGTTGGAGATTCTGCCCGCACGCTCAATCGTACGCGTCGGCGCGGGCGGAGAGCGGCGCGAACTAAACTTTACGAGTCTGGTGCTGGCGACGGGCGCAGCAGCCGTCTGCCCGCCGCTGCCGGGACACGAACTCGCGGGCGTCTTCGTCCTGCGTCAACTGCGCGACGGGCGGCGACTCTTACAGTTCATCGAACAGGAACGTCCACGCAAGGCAGTCATCGTCGGCGCGGGCTACATCGGCCTTGAGATGGCCGAAGCCTTTCGCGCACGCGGACTCGACACGACGCTCATCGAGTCGTCCGACAAAGTGATGAGCACGCTCGGAGGCCGCCTGCGCGAACGCGTGGTTGAAGAACTTCGCGTGCGCGGCGTCGAAGTCTTTCTGGGCGAGCGCGTGGTGGCTTTTGAGGGACGCGAGCGACGCATCGCGCGCGTCGTCACGGAGAGCGGGCGCACGTTCGAGGCGCAAGTCGTGTTGATCGGCGTCGGCGTGCGCCCCGAAGTGGGAATTGCGAAAGAGGCGGGGTTGGAGATCGGCGAGAGCGGCGCGGTCGCCACCGATGCGATGCAGCGCACGAGCGCAGCCAACATCTACGCGGCGGG
>DASWNS010000162.1:0-5810 GCA_036399115.1 Pyrinomonadaceae bacterium
TTTGAGGGATGAGGGATGAAGGATGAAGGATGAATCAGAAAAAGCACTCAGTCGCTTGAATGCTTCTTCTTATTCATCCTTCATCCTTCATCCCTCATCCCTTAATTCATCCTTGCTCTTCGCGGTGGTATTCGATGAGGAAAGAGATCATCTGTTTCTGTTCGTCCGTGAGGTCGAGAAAGGTGAGGCCGAAGCCGACTCTGGGGAGGTGATAGATGATTCTGCCCTTAAGCGGGAGCCAGCGTTCACTCGGCAGCCAGCAGTTGATATAGACACACTGGTTCTCTGTGGCGTTGGCTTTGGTTTGAATGAAACAGCCGTTCTGGCTCAGGCTCGTGATATTCCCGTTGCGCGGGCTGTCCTCGCTCAACCCCCAGTTACACGGCAGCGCGGTTTTCACGCGCTCTCCCTCTTTTCGATTATCCATAAGGCGTGAAGTGATGAGTGACGGGTGATGAGTGATGAGCTAAGACAACAGCCTTGTCTTAGCTCATCACTCATCACCCATCACTCATCACTTTTATCTCCTTCCCACGTGACGAAGAAGAGACGGTAATGATCCGGGTCTTCGAGGGTGACGAAGCGACCGCCCCAGCCTTCGTCGCTCGGCGGGGCGAGATCGAGTCCGCGCGCTTGCAGTTGCGCGTAATACTCTTCAACGTCCGTGACGCCGAAAAAAAGATGCACGCCGCGCCCGCGCCGCGCCATCGTCAGGAGTTGCTCGGCCAGCATCACGCGCAGACGCCCGGCACGCAGCGTCGCCATCGGCGGCTCGGCTTGCTCCGTCAGCGTCTGCAATTCGAAGCCCAGACGTTCGCGGTAAAACTCCACAGAGTCCTGCAAACTGTTGACTTCGAGAAACAGCAGATCGAGTCCGGTTAATTTCGTCATCGTTAAATTGCTGTGAGTAAGAGGTAGAGCACGTAGCCGCCGCCCGCGATGGCAGACCAGAAGAGAATCTCCTGCGCCCAGATGAGACGCCGCGCCGGGTGCTCCGGGGCGTATCCTTCACGCGCATAGGCAAGCGCGGCGTGCGCCATCCACACGCCGAAGAGCAGCAGCGACAGCCCGAGGAGCGCGAGCGGCCACAGGAACACCACGTAATGAAAGCGCACTAAAAAGATCAGCACTATTCCGGCGAACAGGCTCAACATCGAACCTGCGAGCCGCCCGCCGAGCGCATCCGCCTGCGCTCCCGGCGTCGTCGAAGGGACAAACCCGGGCGCGACGTATTCGCCGATGCGCCCACGGCTTTGATACGACGCATCGTAAGCCTCGCGCGTCGCGTCGTCTTTGAGCACGCCCCACGCTTCGTTGATCGCCTTCATCTCTTCCTCGTCGCCGCCCCTGTCCGGGTGATGCTCGACGGCGAGCCGTTTATAACGCCGCTCGATCTCCGCGCGTGAATCATCGCGCTCCGCGCCGAGCACCGTGTAATAGTCGCGCCTCTCGCCAGCCTCGCCCATGCCCTCACCTTCGCCCGGAGTGTGCCGAATAGACTAATAGTAACCGTCCTGCGCGCGGGAGGGCAAAGGATAAGGGGTAGAGGCGAGGGGTGAAGATGAAACTCTTCGTGTGCCCGTCTACCTTTTCCCTCTCTCCCTTACCCTTTCCCCTTCTCTCTTTGTGTTAAGCTAGCGCACATCTCAACGAATGCGGGTGAACGATTATGGCTTTGCCTTTCGAGCCGGGCGACGATCTCATCTTTCAACTTGAGAGCGGCTTCGGGCTGCTGCGCGTCCTTGCCATCGAAGCGCGCGACGACGAGACGATCTGGCATCTGCTCGCCTACGAAGAATTTTTCCCCGACGTGGAAAGCGCCGAAGCCGCGCTCAACAATGCCGCTGCACTCGGCGTCCGCGCGGCGCACCTGCCGCTCACAGATCATGCGTTCGGTAAGACTCCCGCCGCGCGTCTCGGCAATCGCCCCGTGACGGAGGACGAACTCGCCGCCTACCGCGCGTGGAGCGCGAAGGGCGACGCCCAACCCTTCGACCGTTCCGCCCTCCTGATGCTCGGGCTGCGCTGAACGATCTTTGGATTGAGAAACTTAAGCCGATGAATCTTCAACTTAAAGCGATGTCGAGCCGCCGTTTCCGGCGCGTTTACTTCCCCGCCCTGCTGCTCCTGTCCGCGCTCTGTTCCTTCGCGCAGGCCGAACGCCGCGAGCGTCTCATCGAAAACTGGCGTCCTCTCCACTACGACGTGACGCTCGCCTTCGACGACAAACTCGCCGAACTTACACGCGCCGAGACGCGTCTGGATGCGCTCGTCCTGCGCGATCAACTGAGCGTCATTGATCTGGACTTCGGCGCGCTCACGATTGAATCCGCGAGCGTCAACGGCAGCCCGGCGCGCTACGAACGACCGCCGCAGGGCGAGCGGCTCAACGTTTTTCTCGCGCGCCCCGCGCGTCGCGGCGAACGGCTGCAACTCCGCATCATCTATCGTGGACGACCCGCCGACGGCCTGATCCTGACAGACGATAAGGACGGTCGCCCCTCCGCCACCGGCGACAACTGGCCGAACCGCGCGCACCATTGGATACCCACGCTCGATCACCCGTCCGCGAAAGCGACCGTCAAATTCAGCGTCACCGCGCCCGCGCACACCACGGTCGTCGCCAACGGGCGTCTGGAGTCGCGCCGCACCAACGCGAACGCGACGCAGACATGGACTTACAGCGAAGCCGCGCCGATGCCTCCCTACTGCATGGTCGTCGCCGTCGGCCAGTTCGCCGAACTCAAACCGGGCGTGGTGCTCCCTGCGACGCTTCCGCCCGTCGCCTATTACGTGCCGCCTTCGGAGCAAAAGTTCGCGCTCGAAGGGTTCGGCGCGGCTGTCCCGTCGCTCACCTTCTTCAGCCAGACCGTTGCGCCTTTTCCTTACGCGAAGCTCGCGCACATCGTCGGCGCGACGCGCTTCGGCGGCATGGAAAACTCCGGCGCGATCATCTATTCGCGCACGCTCTTCGACCCGCGTGAGAATGCCCCTGTGAGCCCGCGTTTCCGCGTCCGTCGCGGTCTGGTCGAACTCATCGCGCACGAGACGGCGCACCAGTGGTTCGGCGACGCCGTTACGCCCGCCACCTGGGCAGACCTCTGGTTGAGCGAAGGCTTCGCCACTTACTACGCAGGTCTTTTCGTCGAACGGCATGAAGGCGTCGCCGCCTTTCGCGAGTACATGGAGCGCAAAGGCGGGGAATACTTAAAGTATGAACAGACGCGCCGCGCGCCCATCTACGACCGCGAGACGGAAGACTTGAACAAACTCCTGAACGCGAACAACTACCAGAAGGGCGCGTGGGTCTTGCACATGCTCCGCGCCGAACTCGGCGACGCGTCCTTCTTTCGCGGCATACGCGCCTACTACCGCGCGCACCGGCACAAAACTGCCACGACCGAAGATTTACGCCGCGCGCTCGAACGCGCTTCCGGCAGAAGCCTGCGCGAGTTCTTCGCGCGCTGGGTTTATGCGAGCGGCCACCCGCGCTACGAAGCCGCCTGGACCTGGAACGCAGGCACGACAGCGGCGGCGCGCGGCGCGGGCGTGTTGACGCTCACGCTCAAGCAGACGCAGGAGGACGGCGCGCCGTTCCCGAATGCTTTCCCCGTCGAGATCGTGACTGGCAACGGCACACGCCGCGTTAAGCTCACTCCGAACGGACGCGAAACCAGCCAGCGTATCTACCTGAACAGGCGACCGTCAGAGGTGCGTTTCGACCCCGACGCGACGATACTCAAAGAGATCAGCGTTCGACCTTCCTGAAAATACTTTGACGCTCTGCTCCAGCGTGCCCGCCGGAGACATTCGCCGCAGAGGCGCGAGAGCGGAGCGCGAAGAGAGCCAAGGCCGGATCACTCAAGGGCGCGGAGAGTTGAATGATCAACTCTCCGCGCCCTTCCCTGATCCGGCTCGCGCGTCTCTGCGGCGAAGTTTTTGTCGGAGTTTGAGATCGGTGCTGCCGGAGCGTCAGACCTTGCCGAAGCGCAGGAGGTACTCGTTTGAGTTGAGGAAACCTCTGACCATCGTGCGGAAGTCCGTCGGGTTGGCGTTGAGGTAGTTCAACCAATTCTGGTAGCCCTGCGCGTCCGGGTCGCGCCGTAGATAGCCGAAGTATTGCATGGCGACGAACGCTTCGTTGAACTCCTTCGCGTTTACGTCCGGGTGTTCGACGATGGCGCGCAAGACTTCCGCACGCGTCTTCCTGCCCGTCTGCAAGTCGGCGATCAGTGTGTCGCGCGTGGGCGCGGCGTTCAAAGTCACCTGCGTCGTCTGGAGCAATTTGTCCACATACTCTGCGGGTGTCAGCGTGCCGGGGTAGAGCGTTTTGAATTCGGGGCGCGCGAGCCAGTTGTTGGCGAAGGCGTCCCGCTTGGCGAAGACCTCTTCGGCGGTCGCGCCCGTGACGCTCGCCATGTCCGGAATGATCTCCGTGTAGCGCGGGAGGCGACCGAGCGAGACTTGATAGAAGAGATAGACGAATAAGCCCTTCAACTGAAACTCGCGCGAGCGAAAGAAACTCGCAGAGACGGTGATGCGGTCGCACACAGGGTTGTTGTGTACGTCGGAACAATCTCTGAGCACGCGCAGCCACGATTCCTGTCCCGCCGGATCGGGTTCGCGCGAGAGGAAATCGAGGTATTGCTGGCGCACGAAGAAGTTGCCGGTGAAAGTCTCGTAGATGGGGTTGGGCGCGTTGGCGGCGTCGTTATCGTTGATGCTGATCGGCTTGGCGGTGTGAACGTCGAGCGTCGCACCGGCGGGGTTGAGCAGTTCGACGTTGAACGTCTCAAGCGTTTCGGCGTGCCCGTCGTCAATGATCGAGACGGAGAAACTCTTGCTCGTTTCGCCGGGGGCGAACGTGAGCGTTCCGGCGGCGGTGGCATAGTCGCAACGCGCGTAGGCCGTGCCCTGCGGGTAAGAGGTGCCGTCGGGTTTGCGGCGCGTCGGGTCGCAGGGCACGGCAGCCGGATCGTCAATCGTGCGGTAATCGACGGAGACGGTGCCGCTCGTGTCGCCGCTGCGCGTGACAGAGACGGAGAGGCTCGTGTTGCTTTCCGTCACGACCGACTCCTGCGGAGTGAAATAGATCGTGCTCGGCTTCGAGGAGATTTCATAAATCGCGCCGTCGGAGAGCGAGACGACGTAGAGGTTGCCGCCGGGCGCGGTCTGAATGTCGGTGGTGATGCCGAAGTCTTTGCCGAAGAGCAGGCTTTCGCTTTCGTTGATGTCGAACTTGTCTGCGTTGTCGGCGACGAGGTCTGCGCTGAGGCGCGCGTCTGTGAAGGAGAGTTTGCGGCGGTCGCTGGCGAGTTTGAAGCGGAAGAGATAACCGCCGAGGAGCGTGGTGCGCGATGCGCCGACGACGAGCGCGCCTTCGTTGTTTGCGCCGAGCGCGCGCCCGTTGATGAAGCCGACGGGCGACGGCGCGACGGCGTACTTCCAACTGAACTCCGGCTCCGTGTAGATCGCGCCCGGCAACATGTAGAGGCGCGCGAGGGCTTCCGCCGGAGTGTCTGCGATGCGGTCGGGCGGCCAGCGAATCTGCTGGAGGCCGCCGCTGCGCCCCAGTTCAATCGCTTTGAACTCGGCGACGCGGGCGGAGGGTCCCATCATTTGAATCCAGCCGCCGTTGAAGGCGGGCACGACGCGGTTGATCTCGTCGAAGCTGTCGTCGCCGTTCTCCTGCGTCCAGAGTTGGCCGGACTGCGGATCGAAGGCCATGCCGAAACTGTTGCGGATACCGTAGGCGAAAACTTTTTTGACGTTGGCTGCCGCCTCGCCCGTGAGATTCGTCGCGGCGTTGA
>DASWNS010000163.1:0-10118 GCA_036399115.1 Pyrinomonadaceae bacterium
GGCGACATGGTCGAGATCGAACTCAACATCATCACGCGCGCGGCGAGCGCCGAAGGAACTGCTCCCGCCGCCACCCCCGCTGCGCAATGAACGACACGGGCGCAACGCAGCCCTCGATCAACGTCGGCGACTTCATCAAGCACGCGCCGCCGCAGCTTGAGTTGCGCGTGCTGGCGGGCAGTCGTGGGCTGCACGCGCGCCGGATAACTTCGGCGCGCATTCAAAAACTCGGCCTCGCGCTCTCCGGCTTCACGCACTACATACACGCCGGGCGCGTGCAGATCATCGGCCAGAGCGAAGTCCAGTTTCTCGGCCAACTGACACCCGCACGGCGGCGCGAGGCCATTGACAATCTCTCTCTGGAGACGATCAGTTGCGTGCTCGTCACCAAGGAACAGACGCCGCCCGTCGAATTCGTGGAAGCCGCCGAGAGCGCGGAGTTGCCGCTGTTGCAAACCACGCTCGTAAGTTCCGTCGCCATCGGCGTCGTGAACGACTACCTGCGCGAGACGCTCGCGCCGCGCGAGTTGCGCCACGGCGTGCTCCTCGATGCCTACGGCCTCGGCGTGCTCATCGAAGGCGATTCGGGGATCGGTAAATCCGAATGCGCGCTCGACCTCATCGTGCGCGGCCACCGCCTCGTCGCAGACGATCTCGTGGAGGTGCGACGCCTCGGCGCAGACTACCTGCTGGGGAGCGCGCCGGAACTTCTGCGCGAGCACATGGAGATACGCGGCCTTGGCATCATCAACGTCCGCGACCTCTACGGCGTGGCCGCCATCAGCGGGCCGAAACAGATCGGCCTCTCCATCCGGCTCGAACGCTGGAAGGACGCACGCGAAGTTGAGCGTCTCGGAATTGACGAGCGCACGGTGGACATTCTGGGCGTGAGCGTGCCCCACGTTTTGTTGCCCGTCAGTCCCGGCAGAAATCTCTCGACGCTCATCGAGACTGCGCTGCGCGTTCACTTGTTACGCCTGCGCGGTTACAATGCAGCCGAGAGGTTCGTCGCGCGCCACAATGAGATGCTCGGAACAGACGCGGGCGGCGTGCGGGAGGAACCTTCAAGCCGAGACGCGGTAGATGCGCCGACGCCGGGAGAGCCTGCGCCGGAGCGAGAACGCACCATTGATGAGCCGGAAAAAAAGAGGGGCTAACCGCCGCACGGCGAGCGCGCCCGACATCGTCGTCATCACGGGCTTGAGCGGTTCGGGGATGTCTTCGGCGACGAACGCTTTTGAAGACCTCGGCTATTTCTGCGTGGACAATCTGCCCTTGACGCTCTTGCCGACTTTCGCCCGCCTCGTGCAGCCGGAAGACGAGGAAGTGGAGGACACGGAGGCGCGCATCAAACGCGCCGCGCTCGTCATCAACATCCGCGAAGGCCATTTCCTGAGCGAGTTCGAGCGGCAGTTGAAGAAGCTCAGGCGCGCGAGCGGCCTCGAAGTCTTCGTCCTCTTCTTCGAAGCGTCGGATGAAGTCTTGCAGCGACGTTTCAGTGAGACGCGCCGCCCGCATCCGGCGGACACGGGCGACGGCCTGCTCGCCTCCATCCGCGCCGAACGCGCCGCCATGGCCGACATACGCGCTCACGCAGACCACATCATCAATACCTCAGACCACAGCGTCCACACGTTGCGCCGTTACCTGATCGAGCGTTTCAGCCCCGACGCCGAAAGCACGACGATGCGCGTGCAGGTCTTGAGCTTCGGCCACAAGTACGGCGGACCACGCGATCTCGATCTCCTGTTCGACGTGAGGCATCTGCCGAATCCCTATTTCGTCGCCGAGTTGCGCGACTTCTCCGGCAAGGACAGGCGCGTCGCCGACTTTCTGAAAAAGCAGCCGGAGACAATCGAAACGCTCACACGCTTCGGCGAGTTGCTCGACTACCTGTTGCCGCTCTATCAACGCGAAGGGAAGTCTTACGTCACGGTCGGCGTCGGCTGCACGGGCGGGCGGCATCGTTCCGTGATGGTCGCGAACGCGCTCGCGCGCCGCCTGCGCCGCGACGGGTTCAACGCTACCGCCGTCCACCGCGACGTGAGCAAAGCGAAGCCGCGCCGTCGCGCCGCGCGAAAGAGCGACCGCGCCGCGTCCACTTGATTCGTTCGGACGTTTGATACCGGAGGGAGGAACCGGGATGAAGGAACACGACGACTGCATCCGTTGTCGCCACGACTACAGGCTCGAAGATGTCTCCATCGAGCACGAGTTCATCATCTGCACGGACTGTACGCAGCACCTCAACCCGTCGCGCGAGACGGTGCGGGTCTGCCCGATTGACGGGCGCGAGATGAAAAAATTGATCATCTACGATCTCGTCCTGATCGATAAATGCGCGGCCTGCGGCGGCATCTGGCTCGACCAGAACGAACTGAAACTCATCGCGCGCATCGTCGGCGTCAATGCGGCGGTCGGCGGTTATCTGATGGGCAACATCGCGAACGATCTTTAGCGGCAATCCGAAAACCGGACGGAGCGTGTGGTATGGATGAGGGCGGGAAAGTTGAGACGAAGCGGCGCGTGGCGGGCGTGGTGGTGACACACGGCCAACTGGCGACCGAACTCCTCGCGGCGGCGGAGATGATCATCGGACCCATCGCGCACATCGCCGCGATCTCCATCGGCTGGCACGACGACGTGGACGTGGCGCGCGACGAGATCGAAGCGGCCATCGCGCGCGTCTCGGAAGGCGGAGGCGTGCTGATCCTGACGGACATGTTCGGCGGCACGCCGACCAACATCGCTTCGATGTTCTTCGTCGAAGGCGAAGTCGAAGTCGTGACGGGCGTGAATTTGCCGATGGTCATCAAACTGGCGAGCCAGACGGAGGCGGAAGAGACGCTCGCGGTCGTCGCTGGGCGCGTGCGCGATCAGGGACAACAGGCCATCTATCTCGCGGGCGAACTGCTCGCCGCGCCGAAGAAGAGTTGAGTCGAAGCATCATCAGAAGAGTTGAGTTGAAGCATTATCTGGTTGAAGCCGCGTCGGGTTGCAGGTCGAAGCGAGGCGGAAATGTTGGAGAAGCGAATCTTGATCGTGAATCGTCTGGGGCTGCATGCGCGTGCCGCCGCACGACTCGTGCGCACGGCGAGCGCGTTCCGGAGCAGCGTGCGTCTGGAGCGCACGGACGGAAGCGCGGTGGCCGATGCCAAGTCTATTTTGAGCGTGCTGCTGTTGGCCGCCGCGCGTGGAACTGAATTGCGCCTGACGGTCGAAGGCGCAGACGAGCGTGAAGCGTCGGACGCGGTGTGCGCGCTCGTCGAGAGCGGGTTCGGGGAAGAAGTGGAATCGTGAGTAGTCGTGTGAAAAATGGGAAGCGCGAAATGCGCTGGCGTGGCGTGGCCGTCTCGGAGGGAGTGGCGATAGGGCGCGTGCTGCGCATCCACACGGGCGGGCGGCAAAATATTTATCGCGCTACGCTCGAAGCCGACGACATCAAACGCGAGGTGCGACGCTTTCAAGCGGCGGTGCGCCTGTCGCGCAGGCAGTTGCTCGCAATCAAACGTCGCGCCGAAGTCGCGCTCGGCGCGGAGCACGCCTACATCTTCGACGCGCAACTCCTGATGCTCGAAGATCGCAAGCTGCTCGACGAAGTGGAAGACTACATTCGACAGGAACGCGCCAACGCCGAGTGGGCTGTGAAAGTCGCTTCCGACAAACTGCTCGCCGTCTACGCACAGATCAAAGACGACTACCTGCGCGAGCGAAGTTCCGACATCGAAGACGTAACGCGCCGCCTGCTCGTCGCCCTGAGCGGCGAAGCGCAATCGCGGCGTCTCACCGAAGACGCCATCATCGTCGCGGAAGAACTGTTGCCGTCCGCTGCGGCTGAACTCGACTTCTCACACGTCCGCGCCATCGCCTCGGACGCGGGCGGGTGGACCTCACACACGGCCATCATCGCGCGCGGCCTCGGCATCCCGGCCATCGTCGGCCTGCGCGAACTCTACCGGCACGCGCGCACGGGCGACGAGATCGTCATTGATGCGGAGCGCGGCGAAGTGGTGCTGCACCCGGCGACAGGGACGCTCGCGCATTTCAGGGAAGCGCGAAAGGTCGTGTCGGCGAGCGCGGCGGGAGAGGGCGCGGCGGACGGCGGGCGCGAGCCTCTGCTGACGACGGACGGGGTTGAGATCATCCTGCGCGCAAACGTCGAGTTGCCGCCGGAATACGAGGGCGTGCGTCGTTACGGAGCGCGCGGCATCGGCCTGTTTCGTTCGGAGTTTCTCTTCTCGCAACGCGGCGGCGCGCCGACGGAGGACGAACAGTGTGCGGCCTACGAAGAGATCGCCGCGCTGGCGGGAGCGGAGGGCGCGAAGGTGCGCCTCTTCGATGTCGGCGGCGACAAGCACAGCGGCGTCGGCGGCAGCGGCAGCGGCGACTTCGAGATCGAGCGAAATCCCGCGCTCGGCCTGCGCGCCATCCGTTTCTCTTTCCGCCACGAAGAGATGCTGCGCACGCAAGTCCGTGCGTTGCTGCGCGCGTCGGCGCGCGGGCGGCTCGACGTGGTGCTGCCGATGGTGTCGGACGTGTCGGAGGTGCGCCACGCGCGGCGCATCATCGAGGAGGAGCGCGGGCGTTTGCAGGCGGAAGGGAACGAGACGGGCGAACTCAAGCTCGGCGCGATGATCGAAGTGCCTGCCGCCGTTCTGGTGGCCGACAAACTCGCGCGCGAAGTGGATTTCTTCAGTCTCGGCACGAATGATCTCGTGCAATACCTGCTCGCAGTGGATCGCGGCAACGACGAAGTCTCAGCGTGGTTTCGCACGCTGCATCCGGCGGTGCTGCAAAGTATTCAGAGGACCATCGAGGCGGCGGGCGGCGCAGGAATTCCGGCCATCGTCTGCGGCGAGATGGCGGCCACGCCTGCTTACGCACTGGTACTCGTCGGCCTCGGCGCGCGCGTGCTGAGCATGACGGCTTCGGCGATGCCGCGCGTGCGCCGGACGCTACGGCGCATTGACGCGTCGAGCGCGAACGAGATCGCCGCCCTCTGCCTCAATGCTGCGACCGCCGACGATGCCGAGGAGACGGTGCGCGTCGAACTCGGCGCGCGCTGGCCGCACCTGTTTTCGCCGGAAAACTTGCCCCCCGTGAAAGGCGAAGAGTAGAATCTGGCGGTGTGCCCCGACAATGGCGGCAGCGTGCGGCGACCCTTTAAAACTTCCGCCAAACTCGCTTGTTCCTCGCATTCCGAGACGATATTTAGCAGCCACTTCGAGCGAAACTACTCGAAGACGAGCGGGCGCACGCCGCGTTTCAGGTAAGATTTGAGTTTGACAGGAAAAATTGACAATTTGAACTTTGCGAAAAAGGGCGTTTTCGTCGTTTAATCTAAAGGACGGGACGCGCAAGTCTCGGCCTCCGACCCGCCCGTCGGAGGCAGGCACGACAGGCGCAGCCTCTTCGCCTTCTGAAGTTTTGGAATTTTGTAGAGACACAGGGATTTTGACGCGGCGATTTTTAACGGCCACTGCCCCGGCCAATGCGCCCGCGTCGAAGTTGCAGGGAAGTAGAGTGCAATATGAGTAAAGTTTTATTTGCCTTTGTCATCGGGCTGGCGTTCAGCGTGCCGTTGGCGGCAACGGCGCAGGCGCAATCACGGCTCGGCCCCTCGGAAGACGATACGCACGCCGCCAGCACACCGACACCGGCGGCAAAGAGCGACGCGAAAAAGAGCGACGCGAAAAAAGAGGCTCCGAAAACAGGCTCGCCCGTCGTTGCCGCGCCGCCCAAGCCCGCGCCCGCAGGCGAAGCCAGACGCGACGAGGCGAAAGACGACCGCGCGAAATCCGAAGCGCAAAAAACTCCGACCGTCCTGTCGTCCGCCGTCGCTCCGAACACGAACCTTCCTGCTTCAACCCCGAACACGACCAGCGACGGTGCGCCGAAAACCTCGAACTCGCCTTTGCCTGTCTTCGGCAGTCCTTCTGTGCGGGGCATCCCCGCGCCACCGAGGTATGAGCCGCCCGCAGCCGTCAAGGCGACGGGGGAACCGGCTGCGACGACAGCCTCAACTCCGCCCGCCACCACGCCAAACGCTTCTCCGGCAACTACTGCCGCCGCGTCCCTGCCGCCCACCGCGCTCTATCGCGTCGGCGTCGGCGACATACTCGATATACGCCTCGCGGGCGGCATGTCGCGCGATTCGACGCTCTTCACGGTGATGTCCACGGGGATGCTCGATTATCCGCTCGCGGGCGAGCCGATCAACGTCGTCGGCATGACGACCGACGAGATCGGCGCGCGCCTGTCAGCCGAACTCAAACGTCGCGCCGTCTATGACCGCGCCCAGTTTCGCATCAACGTGCGCGAGTACGCGAGCCACACGGCGACCGTGAGCGGGTTGGTGGATCAGCCGGGCGCGAAAGTTCTGCGGCGTGAAGCTGTGCCGCTCTACGTCGTGTTGTCGGAAGCGAACCCGCGCGCAGAGGCGGGTCGCGCCGTCATCATCTCGCGCGCGACGGGGCGCAGCAAAACCCTCGATCTCGCAGACTCCGCCGCCCTGAACGAACTGATCTCGCATGGCGACATCATCAACATCACCACGCGACCGCAGGAGTTCTTCTACATCGGCGGGCAGATTAACGCGCCGGGGCAGAAAGATTTTCATCCCGGCATGACGCTGACGCAGGCGTTGCTCGCTTCGGGCGGCGTGGCGCGCGACGCGGGCAATAAAGTTAAAGTGACGGTTTCGCGGCAAGGCGCGGACGGGCGTTTGGTAGCGACGGAATATCTCTTGAACGACATCGAGACGGGACAGATTCCCGATCCGCGTTTGCAGGCCGGTGATCGCGTCGAAGTCGGTCGCCGCCGCTAGTCGCCCCGGCGCGCCATGCGTTAAGTTGAAATTTAGGTTCTTGTCCGGTGCGTGTGAAGGTTGTATAGTGGCGCACGCCGGAAAATGATACTCAAACAACTTCAGTGCTCTCGTCTGCCTTTAATCGCCGGACGAGTTTTATTAACTACACTAGGAACAATCGAAAAACTTCCCTAGTCCGTTCCTGCCGGAGGATTACTGGTTTCATGATGCAGCATAAACTCAGCGCGTTCGCGCTTGCCGCTGCGCTTCTGTGCGCGCCTTTCACGTCTGTCCTGGCCGCTGCCCCCGCCGCTGCCGCTCCTCTCGCGTCGCGCGCGGCTGTCGGCGCACAACAAGACGACACCCCCCCCGATGTCGAGCAGGCGATGTTCACCAAGGGGCAGAACTTTTACAATCAAGGCCGCTTCGAACAGGCCGCGACGACCTTTCGCGATTTTCTCAAGAACTACCCGAACAGCATCATCACGGATTTAACGCTGCTCTGGCTCGGGCGCACCTACATCGCGCAAAGTCGCCTGTCGGATGCCGAGTCGGTCGTCGCGCGCCTGCGCACGATCAAGGACACGCCGTTCGTGGAGATCTACGAAGGCGAACTGCAAGCCGCACGCGCGGAGATGGCCTCGCGCGGCGTGACCGCGCAGCCAGCGGCAACTCCGTCCGCGACGACCGAGCGTGCGCAAGCCACTTCGAACCGCCCGGCAGTCCGTGTTCCGGCTGCGACGCCGACGCCAACGCCCGTCGCGCGTCTGGTCGGCAGGTCTTCTGCGCCGCGCACGCGCCCGACGCCTTTGCCCACGCCTTTGCCCACGCCTTCGGCAACTCCGCAAATAGCGCGCGCCACTCCTACGCCCAACCGGACGCCGACCCTGCGGATCGAGAATACCCCCAACGCCAACACGCAAACGAACGCGCCCGTCGTGCGTCCCAGCCGTCGCAACACGCGTGCTTCGCGTCGCGCCCAACCGCAAAGAGCCAACACCGACACACAGGTGGCGACCAACACGCCCGCAGTGCTCCCCAGACCCACGCCGACGCCCATTCGCCCGCGCCAGCAGGCAGCAGCCGTCGCCACGCCGACGCCAATTCAACTCGCGCGCGCCGAGCCGAACGACAGCGTGACGAGCGCGCCGCCCATCGTCAACAGCGCACCGTCGGGGCAGGAGGGCTTCGTCTTAACGGTCAAGCAAGTGCCGAATCTCAATCTGGCTTTGAGTCGCGCCGCGCTCGCCGCCTCGCCCGGTCAGGTCGTGCAACTGCCGCTCACCGTAACCAACACGGGCAACAAGGAAGATCAGTTTCGTCTGGGGACGGATTTGCCCGCCGAGTATCAACCGACGTTCAGCCTCGCTTCGGGCGGGCAGGATACGGGACTCCCGATCCTCGTCACGCCGCAACTGGCGAGAGGCCAGAATCTCGAAGTGATGCTCAACCTGCGCATCCCCGAAACCGCGCTCGACGGGCAGCAACGCCCCTTCATCGTGAGCGCGGCCTCGCAGTCTGATTATCAAATTCAACGCGTGACCAATGCCGCGCTCACCGTCGTCGCCGCCTCGCTGGCAGGCTCTTCGGGTGTCACGCGCGAGAGCGTCCAGCCCGGCGAAACCTTCACGCAGACGATCTCCGTGCGTAACACGGGCAGCGCGCCCGCGCGCAGCGCACGCGCCGATTTCGTCTTCAGCACAGACTTCGAACTCGTCACCGCCAGCCCCTTGCCGCTCTACTACGACAACCCCTCGCGCACGGCGATCTGGAGCCTCGGCGATCTCGACTCGCGCGCCACACGCGAGATCACCGTCACGCTGCGCGCCGTGCCGAACGCGCTCGCCGCCACCGCCCCCATCGGGCGCGGGATGCTGCGCACCGCTTCCTTGCCGACAGGCTCAAACTACGACGGGCCGAGCATCGCCATCGGACGCGTGCCGCGTGCGCGCATCGATCCCGTCTCGCCCGGACTCACCGTGACGCCCGGCGATGTCATCTTCATTCCTTTCGTCGTGCGCAATCCGAGCAACTACGCCGAAGCCTACGGCCTGCGCATCACCGCGCCGGGCGCGCCCTCGGGCACGCTCTACGCAGACAGCAACGGCGACGGCCAGCATCAGGACTCCGAGCCGAGCGTGACGCAGACGGGACAGATCGATCCGCGCGGCGGTCAATACCCGCTGCTCATGCGCGTGGAGATTCCGCGTTCGACCGCCGACCGCCAGCAGTATGCTTACAACGTCGTGGCAAGTTCGCTCAGTTCGAACCGCGCGGCGAGCGAAGCGAGCACGGTGTTGACGGTGGCCGCGCCGCGCGTCCGCGTCCGCACCGAACAGGTGACCGATACGACCGCGCCGGGCGACATGATCTTCTATCGCCTCGTGCTCATCAACGAAGGCGCGGGATTGGCGAAGAACATCGTCGTCAACGAAGTGCTGCCTGAGGCGTTGCAGTTCGTCAACTCCAACCCGTCGCTGAACTCGCAGGACGCGCCCGGCGACTCGCGACGCGTCACCTGGCGCGTGCCCGAACTCGCGCCGAACGACACGGCGGTCTTGCTCATCACCGTCCGCCTGCGCCCGGACCTCGCCGCCGACGGAACGATCACGACGAGCCACACGTGGGTCTATCAGGATACGAACGGCAACACGTATCAGAATCAGTGATGCCCGCTCGCCGTCTGCGCGCGGCGAGCGGTAAAATTGGAAGGCGAAAGCGTCAGCCGTGAATCGTGAATAGATTGAAGAATTTTGTGCGAGGCTATTCACCGTTCACGACTGACGCTTTTGTTTCTGCTCCCGCCACGCAAGCCCCTGCGACAACGCCCGCCACGCGTCTCACGCGCCTTTCGCGTGCGCTCATCGCCAAGTCAATCGTCGAGGCCTTGTTCGTCGTCGCGCTCGCCGTCTATTTCTCCTACACCAACATCAATCCGTTCTTTCGCGGCTCAATCGACGTGGCCGACGCGCGCACCATCGAAGGCTGGGTTGTCAACGAAGCCGCGCCGGATGAACGCGTCGAAGTGCATCTCTACATAGACGAACAGTTCGTCAGCCGCCGGAGCGCAGACGCGCCGCGCGCGGACGTGTTGGCCGCAGGCCGCAGCCGCGACGCCTATCACGGCTTCATCTTCGCCACGCCGCCGCTCCCGCCGGGTCGCATCTATCATGCGCGCGTCTACGCTATGCACATCGCGGGCGACGGCGCGCTGCGCGTGCTGCAAGAGATCGGTGCGGCGACCGCATTCAGTGTGACGGCGGACGAAGAGAGCGTCCACGTGCCTGATGACTGGCGGGAAAGTGAGGGG
>DASWNS010000164.1:0-20814 GCA_036399115.1 Pyrinomonadaceae bacterium
GGTCGCATCTTCAACGACCGCGGCCAGGCGGACTTCCCGCGCGGCTTCGTCCGCTCGCAAGACCCGCACGGTTATATCTTCCAGTTCTGGGCCGGTCGGCGCAACGAACGCGCTCCCACCGTGGTCCCGAACAACCCGCCGACGACGGCTGTTTCGGCAAGCCCGTCGAGAGTGGTCTTGGCGGCTGAATGCCCACCGGATCAACGTCCGGTCGAAGGCTGCACGGCCACGGGCAGCACGGTTCAACTCGCGGCTAACGCGACTGATCCTGATGGCGACACGCTCCTCTACACCTGGTCAACCACGGGCGGACGCATCACGGGCGACGGCGCCAATGTGACGTGGGATTTGTCGGGCGTTCAGCCCGGCACGTACACGGCCTCCGTGGAAGTTGACGACGGTTGCGGTTGTATCGCGTTCTCTTCGACGACGGTGACGGTTGAACGTTGCACGTGCGAAGTGATACCGATTCCGCCGACGCCGCCGCCGACACCGACGCCTGAGGTTGTGGTGCCGGAAGTTAGACCGACGCCGTCGCAGTTCGACACCTACGGCAGGATCGCTCGTAACGACGAGAAAGCACGTCTCGACAACTTCGCCGTGGCGTTGCAGAACGATCCGGGCGCACAGGGTTACATCATCGCCTACGGCGGACGCCGTGGACCGGCTGGTGAAGCTCAGACGCGTGCCGATTTCGCCAGAAACTACCTGGTGACTGCGCGTCAAATCGACGCCGGACGACTCATTACCGTGGATGGCGGATTCAGAGAAGAGGCCACAACCGAACTCTGGCTCGTCCCGAGCGGTGCGACACCGCCCACTGCGTCGCCAAACGTTGACGCGAGCGAGGTGCAAACCACACGCCCGCCAAGACGCGCGCCGCGAAGACGCGGCAGGCGAGACGACGACGAGTAGCCGATTGACAAACGCTCGCGCACGCGGCCTCTCATGAGCCGCACGCGACCCTTAGACCGAACGCGGGCGATGTTTCTCTTACAAGAAGCATCGCCCGTTTCGCTTTTTACCTGCGCGCCGCCCCGCGACAGATGCGCGTACAACGGCTCCAATCCAAACGCGCATCTTATAAGTTATGAAATTCCCCCGAATTCTTTATGATAAACGCGGCGAAGGATAGTTGATCGCCTACGTGTCAGCCGTTGAAAACATCCCCCCTTTGAGTTTTAAATGCCAGATGCCATAGAGGAAACTGATGACCCGGCCAATGAAAAAAATATCCCTGTACTTCGTTCTTTTAACTTTGACGGCCTCGCTTGTGTTGCCGCCGCGTGCGACCGTCGCCGCCACCACCACACACTTCATTGACACGACGCAGGATGCCGCCGACCGCACCCTGAGTTGGTCTATCGCCGGGCCGATGGGCGGCGACGTGCGCGAACTCGTCATCGATCCGAGCAATCCGCAGCATCTCTATCTCGGCACGATTGACGGCCAAATTTATCAGTCTACGGACGGCGCGCGCACCTGGTCGCGCCTCGCAAATTTCAATCGCTCCGGCATCTATATTGACCATATCATCATCGACCCGCGCGACCCGAAGACCCTCTACGTCGCCGCGCACAAGCACAAGGAGCCGGGCGGGTTCTTCAAGTCAACCGACGGCGGCGAGACATGGCGTGAGTCAGTCGAACTCAAGACCGAGGCGTTGCACTCGCTCGCGCAGTCGCCTTCCGATCCGAATATCTTGATTGTCGGTTCGAATCGTGGCGTCTATCGCTCAAGTGATTCCGGCGAGACGTGGGAGCAGCTTCCGACCTCGGCCTACCCGGATATACGCAACATCGAATCCATCGCCGTCGATCCGCGCGACCCGAAAGCGATCTACGTCGGCACGTGGCATCTGCCCTGGAAGACTGTGGACGGCGGGCAGACCTGGAAGTCGATCAAGACCGGCATGATTGACGACTCGGACGTGTTCGCCATTGAGATTGATAAGACGCGCCCTGATCACGTTATCGCCTCTGCGTGCAGCGGCATCTACGAGTCGCATAACGCGGGCGCGAACTGGCGCAAGGTGCAGGGCATCCCTTCGCAATCGCGTCGCACGCGCGACATCCTGCAACACCCGGCCATCCCTTCGACCATCTTCGCAGGGACGACCGAAGGCTTCTGGCGTTCTACCAACGGCGGCAATTCGTGGATGCTCAACACCTCGCGCACGCTTGAGATTAATTCCATCGCCGTGCACGAGAACGACCCGCAGACAATTTATATCGGCACAAACAACTACGGCGTGATGGTTTCGCGCGATAGTGGTAAAAATTTCCTGCCGAGCAATGAAGGCTACAGTGGACGGCGTGCCTACGCCATCATGCCCGACCACGAACGACCGGGGCGCGTCTATGCCTCGACGATCAACACGGCAACGGGCGGCGGCTTCTTTTTCGTCAGCAACGACGGCGGCACAACGTGGCAGCCTTCGATGCGCAACATGCCGAGCCGCTTGATCGGTTATTCCATCCTGCAAGACCGCACCGATGGCAACATCATCTATCTCGGCACAAACCTCGGCATGTATCGTTCAACTGACCGGGGCTTGTCCTGGTCGCCAATCGGCGCGCCGAACGAGGCATCGCCCGCCGCCAAGCCGAAGAAAAAACCGGCCTCAACCGCTGCATCGCGTCGCAAAAAAGCTACCGCCACCAGTGCGGCAGCAGAGACGCGCCCTGCGCCGCCCGTCCCCGTCCCGGCCAAACGCGCCGACGATATGGTTAAGCGTGCGCAGGCCGCTTTGAACAAGGCGGGTTACAACGTCGGCACGCCCGACGGGCAGGCCGGAACGCGCACCGTCGCCGCCATCAGGCAATTTCAAGCGGCAAAGGAACTGCCGCAGACAGGCAAGTTCGACGATGCGACTTTAACCGCCCTCGGACTCGGCGGCGGCAAACAATCAATCGGCGTCGAACAGGGAATTCAATCCGCGCCCATCGCTTTAACCGAAACCGTCAACGCGCTCGCTTATCTACAGGAAGCCGACGGCAGTTTGAAGATTCTCGCTGCGACCAATAACGGACTCTATCGCAGCGTCGATCCGGTGAAGGGCTGGGAGAAGCTGCCCTTTGGTCCAAATCTCGATGCGCGCACGCTCTGCGTCTCCACCAGCCCGCAAAATCCGCAGACCATCTACGTCGGCACCTCAACCTCCGGCGTGCTCGTCTCGCGCGATAGCGGGCAGACGTGGCGCGAAGTCGAAGGCATCCCGACGACCGTGCCGATCAACGTCATCGAACAAGACCCGCAGCGTTCTGCTTACGTCTATGTTGGCACGTCGCACACGCTTTTCGTTTCGCACGACGGCGGCGAGAAGTGGAAGCGGCGCGGCGGCAATCTGCCTTACGGCAGCTTCACGAGCATTCTCATCAACCCGAAAAACACAGATGAGATTTTCGTCGGCAGCGCATATGAACGAGCGGAAGGCAACGGCGTCTTTCATTCGATGGATGCCGGGCAAACCTGGAAACGCGTCGATCCCGAACTGCCCAGCCGTCGCGTGTGGGCGCTCGCCTTCGACACGCGCGACTCAGGCAAACTGCTCATCGGTTCACACTCGGCGGGCGTCTATGTGGCGCAGCGCGACCAGAGCGCGGCAGCACTGGAAACTAAAGAGCAGTGAAGAGCGACAGGTGACGGGTGACAAAAAAACGAAAGCCGTAAATCGTGAATCGTTGATCCTGAATAGAAGCAAACAGGTCTTTCTATTCACGATTCACGATTTACGGCTTTTCTTGTCACGCGTCACTCGTCAATGCCCGTATCGCCTTGACATGCTTGCGCGTAGACGTGTACATTTTCGCTCTACCCGGTCAAGCGACGGGTGATTACCGGATCACGCGGGTGATCCACGGGCACGACGGAAACCGAAACCTTTTTTAAAGCCTTTTCAACTTCTAGACGGCTCGCCATCCCCGCCTCGTCCCCTCTGGATCATCCGGCAATCACCCCCACATCGCCAGCAGAGTAGGCCGCGCAACCCAACGTCTACGGTGTGGTTGAGCCGCGAGCGTGAGTAGTCGCTGTCCGAACGGGGAGGCGCGAAAGTTCTTTAACGCGCCGCGAATTCCAGTAGGAGTCCAAGAGTCCGCATGTCCACTGAAGATAACAAGCTGAGCGCAAGCGAAGCTACCAACGAAAACTCACCGACCGGCGCGAGCGACGCTCCCGAAGCCACCACGGCGGCGGGCGAGCAGCCAAACGCCTCCTCATCGACGGCAGCCACCGCAGCCACCACCGCACCCGTCGCCACCACTTCATCTTCACCGCCCGCTGCCAGCAAAGCTGCGTCGAGCGCGCAGGACGATGATGACGACGACGAACAGAGGGGCGGCGGCGATTTCGATTTCGGCGCGATGCTCGATCAATACGAGCAGGAGCAAGCGGCTTTTCAGGAAGGCTCGGTTGTGCGCGGCACGGTGGTCGGCATCAATGATCGCGGCGTGTTGATCGATTTCGGCTTCAAGTCCGAAGGACTCGTCGATCAGCAGGAGTTCACGGAGAACGGCGAACTGACGGTCAAGCGCGGCGACGAAGTGGAAGTGCTCATCAAGAGCATGGAGTCGCAGGAAGGGCAGCCGATCCTTTCGCGCGCCGACGCCGTGCGGATGCGCGCGTGGGATGAACTGGAGAAAGCCCACCGCGACGGTACGCCGATCAAAGGGCGCATCATCGAGCGCGTGAAGGGCGGCCTGCGCGTGGACGTTGACGGCGTGGACGCATTTTTGCCCGGCTCGCAGGTTGATTCGCGCCCCGTCCGCAATCTCGAAAGTTTTCGCGGGCAGGAGATCGAAGCGAAGGTCATCAAGCTCAATCGCAAGCGTTCGAACGTGGTGCTTTCGCGCAAGGCCATACTCGATGAGCAGAACGAAGGGCGCAAGGGCGAAACGCTCGATAACCTCGAAGAGAGCATCATTGTTGACGGCCAGATTAAGAACTTGACCGACTACGGTGCGTTTGTCGATCTCGGCGGCATCGATGGTCTGCTCCACGTCACGGACATGTCCTGGGGACGCCTCCAGAATCCGGCGGAGCTTTTCCGCGTCGGCGAAACCGTGCAGGTCAAGGTCTTGAAATTCGACCGCGAGCGCGAGCGTGTCTCGCTCGGTTACAAACAGCTTCAACCCGACCCGTGGGAATCGGTCGAAGAGCGTTTCATTATCGGCAGCAAGGTGCAGGGCAAGGTCGCGAGCGTGACGGACTACGGCGCGTTTGTCGAACTCGAAGCGGGCGTCGAAGGCTTAGTTCACGTCTCCGAGATGAGCTGGTCGAAGCGTATGAAGCACCCTTCGAAACTCGTCAACGTGGGCGATACGGTGGAAGCGGAAGTGCTCGGCGTTGACCCGAAAGCGCGTCGCATCAGCCTCGGCATGAAGCAGATGCAGGCGAACCCCTGGCAGACCCTGCGCGAGCGTTACCAGATCGGCGCGCGCGTCTCCGGGCGCGTACGCAACCTGACGGACTTCGGCGCGTTCATCGAAGTTGAAGACGGCGTTGACGGTCTTGTCCACGTCTCCGATATTTCGTGGAACAAGCGCATCAAGCATCCGGGCGAGGTGTTGAAGAAAGGGCAGGAGATCGAAGCCGTCATCACCAACATCGACACGGAGAATCGCCGCCTCTCGCTCTCGATCAAAGACACGGAGCCGAGTTCGTGGGATCGCTTCGTCAACGAGCACAAGCCGGGTGACATCGTGCGCGGGCGCATCACGCGCTTCGCCAACTTCGGCGCGTTCGTCGAACTGGATGAAGGGCTTGAAGGTCTGTGCCACATCTCCGAGTTGTCGGAGGAACGTGTGGATAAACCGGAAGACGTAGCGCAGGTCGGGCAGGAGATGGACTTCCGCGTGCTCCGCATCGAAAACGATAACAAAAAGATCGGGCTTTCGGCGCGCGCAGCCTCAAGCGACGAACCCGTCGTTGACACGAAGAGCTATTCGACGGAAGCGAAGGGCGGCATGGCCTCCCTCGCCGAACTCGGAAACTTCTTCGCCGCTTCATCCGGTGGCGCAACTTCCAGCCGCGAGAGCGGTTCGACTGCAAGCGGCGAGAGTCGTGAAGCCGCAAGCGGCGGGGCTGGCTCCGGCGGCGCAAACGCTTCTCAGGAAGCGTCTGGCGAAGCCACAGCCACCGATACGGCTTCCGCTACCGGCGGCGGCGGTGCTGCCGCATCTGACGCGGGCGAGGCGACGGCTACCTTATCAGGCGGCGACGCGGATGCGTCAACCGGCGACGGCAGCGATGCGGCGGGAACGACGGAAGAGAATCGCAGCTAAACCCTAACTCGATTAAACTTGAAGCCCCGCGCCTTCAAACTTGTCTTCGCTGACGAGTTGAAGGCGCGGGGTTTTAGTTTGTCTCGCGCGATCAGCGTGAGAGCCGTGCGTAGCGTCCGTCGCGGGAGCGAATTTTCTGTGCGCTTGCGGCGACGAGTCGCCGCCACAAGCGCGTCCGAGCGGCCTGCCCGCGCCTTTGTCTTCGCCCTGTAAGCTATTGCCTGAGAGCTATTTCCGTCTTGCGAGGAACTGACGACATCTGCTACTGTACAATGCAGTTCCAGAGATTCCGGCAGGGTCACGGCACGTCTTCGCAGTTACGCCGCGACTGCCCGTTTGAGTGGTGAATCGTGAAAGGTAAATGTATGACGAAGGCTGAGTTGGTCGAAGATGTCGCACGTGCGGCGGAATTGACCAAGAAGGATGCGGAGCGTCTGGTCGAGATCGTCTTCGAGAGCATCATCGAGACGCTCAATCAGGGCGAGAAGATCGAACTGCGCGGCTTCGGCAGTTTTCGCGTGCGTGAGCGCGGCGCGCGGCGCGGACGGAATCCCAAGACTGGCGACCCGGTTGACATCCCCGCCAAACGCGTCCCCTATTTCAAGCCCGGCAAAGAGATGAAAGAGTTGATCAACGAAGAGACTCCCGCCGCGTCTACGGACGGTGGCTCCTCTTCCGAAACGACTTCCGCGCCGACGGAAGCGAACGACGACAACCTCACCGCGACGACGCCCGCCAGCACCGGGCGAGACGACGGCGACAGCAGCAGCGGCAGCAACGCGGGCAACACCGGCGGTGGCAGTAGCGAGATGCCTCCGGTTCATTGATCGCCCGACGGCGCAAGGAAAACGGCGAACGACGTGGACAGGTTATGGACGCCCTGGCGCTATCAATACATCTCCGGCGCGAAGGCCGAAAATAGCGGCGACGCCCCTTCTCCCTCAGACTCCTGCATCTTCTGTACGCTCTCTCAGGCAGACCCGTCTCAGGACGAACGCAACTTCATTCTCCACCGCGCCCGGCACAATTTCATCGTCCTCAATCTCTATCCCTACACTTCCGGCCATCTCCTCGTCATCCCTTACCAGCACTCTTCCGAACTCGATTCAATCTCGAAAGAGGCGAGCGACGAGTTGATGGATTTAGCGAAGCGGGCGCAGACCCTCTTGCGCGCGGCCTATCAACCTGACGGCTTCAATCTCGGCATGAATCTGGGGAGCGCGGCGGGCGCAGGCGTCGCCGGACACGTCCACCTACACATCCTGCCCCGCTGGACAGGCGATGCGAATTTCATGACCACTGCCGGAGAAACACGCGTCCTTCCCGAAGACCTCCCGACCACTTACCAGAAACTACTCGGCAAATTCTAAAAACAGTGACGAGTGACGGCTTTTGTTTTAACTCGTCACTTGTCACCCGTCACCTGTCACTGTCTTGTAATCGCTTCGTCTTCGACTTCGCCGCCTTTGCTGATGGGGACTTCGGAAGTCTTGTAGCCGAGGCCGCGTTCTTCCGTGTCGAGTTCGGGTTGCGGGAGGGGCGGGAGCGCGCCTGTGAGCGGCGGGGGGTTGAAGCCGGGATAGTCTACGCGCGAGTGGTAGATGGCGACGAGCGAGGCGATCATGGACTCTTTGATCGTCGTCAGTTCGCGGAGCGATAGATCGCATTCGTCGAGTTGACCGTCGCTGACGATGGCGTCGAAAATTTTGCTGACGATGCTGCGGATGTTCTCCGGGTCGGGACGCGCCAGCGAACGCGCCGCCGCTTCGCACGAATCGGCCAGCATCATGATCGCAGATTCCTTGAACTGCGGCCTCGGACCCGGGTAGCGAAACTCTGCTTCGTTCACCTGATCGCCGTGGATGGCCTGCGCCTGCGCTTTGCGCAAAAAGTAGTGGAGCGTGCGTGTGCCGTGATGCTGCGGGATGAAGGCTGCGATCTTGGCGGGCAAGCCGATCTCTTTTGCCAATTTCTGCCCGTAGGTAACGTGGCTGGTGATGATCTTCGCGCTGCTCGAAGGGCGCAGGCGGTCGTGCGGGTTCGTGCCCGTCTGGTTCTCGACAAACATGTCGGGCGCGGCGAGTTTGCCGATATCGTGATAGAGCGCGCCGATGCGTGCGAGCAGAGCGTTTGCGCCGATGGAGCGACAGGCTTCCTCCGTCAGTTGCCCGACGGCGTGCGAGTGTTGGTTCGTGCCCGGCGCGCGCAACGCCAGTTGACCGAGCACGGGGATGTCTGCGTTCGACAGTTCGAGCAATTTCACGTCCGTCAGGATGCCGAAGAGCGACTCGCTTACGGGCAGCGCGCCCGCCGTGAAGATCGTCGTGAACAGGCCGCCGAGCAGCCCGCAACCGACGGCCATCAGAATCGTGCCGAGCGTGAGAGGTTCCTGCGCCGCGAGGATGAGGGCGAGCGCGGCGGCGGAATTGATGCCCGCTACGAAGAGTCCTGCGAGCGTCACCGATTGGCGTTCGCTATAACGACCGATGCCGTAGATCGCCGCCGACGAAGAAACCATCGCATAGCAGGCCATCAACATGCCGTTTGGCGAAACCAGACCGGCGAAGAGTGCGGTGATGGTGGCGACGGTCAGCGCGAGCGGTCCCCCCATTAAGAGCGCGACGAGCAGCGTTGCCACCGCGAAGGGAATGGCGAGACTCCAGAGCGTCGCGTCGTTCCACGGGGCGACGACCGATTGCGCAGCGATAGTCTCCGCCAGAATCGCGCCCGTCCGCATCAGAATCACTTGAATGAGAATGGCCGACGCGACGAGTGTGAAGGCGCGCTCCTTCGAGAGCGAGAGGGTCGAAGTTTGGGCGTGGTACTCGATGAACTTCCACGCGCCGAGATAGAGCGCGGCGACGATGAGCAGGAGGCCGATGAAGTGCTGCGGGCGGCGTCCCGTGTCGCTATATTTGCTGATGGCGTCAAACTGCGCGAGCATTTTCGTCGTCACCGTATCGCCGGAACGCGCGACGACCTGATTGCGTTTGAGCGCGATGAGCACGGGCGGCGCGTCCGGGGAGACGGCGCGCGCGGCTTGCGTGGCGCGTTCATCGACGGCGGTGATGTCGGCGGGTGAGACGACGCTGGCGCGCACGATGTCGCCTTCGCTGTACATCTGCGCGGGCAGTTGCGTGTGAATCTGCGCGAGCAGCAGCGTGGTGACGAGGGAAAGAAAGGTAAAGCCGACGATGAAGAGGGTCGTCGGGCGAAACCAGTCGCGCAGGCTCACGAGTCGCCGGACGGCGGCGCGACGCGCATCAGTGTAACGGTTGGTAAACTTGGGGCGGCGACGGCTACTCATCTTCTTGAAAAATTACTTGGTATTGTGCGCGACGCCTTCGGCGTGCGGGGCGTGCTTTCGCGCGTGCGAGGCGGAAGCGGGTTGGTCGCTCGTGAGATCGCGCGCGAGGATCGCCCCGGCCATCTCAAGCATCGGGCGCAGGGTGCGCGCGTCGTTGGCGGAGACGGCGATGCACTGGCGCGAACTGACGGAGGCGCACGACTGGCGCACTATCCCTTCTAATGTTTCGGCGTCAACGAGGTCTGACTTGTTGAAGACGACGAGACGCGGGATGTTGCCGAAATCCAGATCGGCCAGAATCTTATCGACGGATTCGAGTTGCTGTTCCCAGCGCGGGTTCGAGGCGTCGATGAGGTGGATGAGAAGATCGCTGTCTGCAATCTCTTCGAGCGTGGCGCGGAAGGCTGCGATCAAGTCGGGCGGCAGATCGCGTATGAAGCCGACCGTGTCGTTCAGGATCACTTCCTGTTCGTAAGGGAGCCGGAGGCGGCGCGAAGTCGGGTCGAGCGTAGCGAACATGCGCTGCTCGGCGTGGACGGTGCTCGACGTGAGCGTGTTCAAAAGCGTGGACTTCCCGGCGTTGGTGTAGCCGACGATGGAGATGATCGGGATTTCGCGGCGCGTGCGCTCTTTGCGTCGCTGCTGGCGTCGCTGGCGGAGCGTGTCGATCTCTTTGTCGAGACGGTTGATGCGGTCGCGCACGCGGCGGCGGTCAGTCTCCAGTTTAGTCTCGCCGGGACCACGCCCGCCGATGCCGCCCGCGAGACGCGAGAAGGCAGAGTCCTGCCCGGTGATGAGACGCGGGAGCAGGTATTTCAACTGCGCAAGCTCCACCTGAATTTTACCTTCGCGCGATTCGGCGCGTTGGGCGAAGATGTCGAGGATGAGTTGGGCGCGGTCTATGACTTTGAGATCGGTGGCTTCGGAGAGCGAGCGAACCTGCGCGGGCGAGAGTTCACGGTCGAAGATGATGAGGTCTGCGCCAAGACGCAGGGCGCGCACGAGCAGTTCGTCAATCTTGCCGCGACCGAGCAGGGTGCGCGGGTCAATCGTCGCGCGCCGCTGGATGATGTGGTCGAGCACCATCAGGTTGGCAGAGGCGGCGAGTTCGCGCAGTTCGGCCATAGACTCTTCGGCATCGGAACTCGAACCCGTGGCGACGCCGACGAGGATGGCGCGGTCGCGTCCCTCTGCGCGACGCGTGGTGCGGCGGTTGCGCGCCATTTCGTCTTCGAGCGAGTTGATGAGAGCGAGAAAATCAACGTCGAGTTGTGAAGGAATCTGCGGGTCGAGAAAGACGTAAGGGTCGCCGAGGTTTCCGTCTTCGTGTTCGGCGGCGGTGGTCGGCAGGAGATGTGCGGCGCGCACGAGGCCGGGCAGTCCCGTGCGCTGCTCGACATCCACGACCACCATCAGATCAAGACGCAGCAACGCCAGATCGGTCAAGTCGTCCTGCGTCAACTCTTCGCCGCGCAGGTGCGTGTGGACGCAGCGCAGGCCACGAAAACGGTCTGCGGCGACGCGCGTGCGGCGCAGGTCTGGCAGTTCGATGCGCTTGGCATCGCCGACGATGATCGACTCGATATAACCCTTGCGGTCGATGAGCGCGCCGATCTGCCTGCCGGTTTCATGCGAGAGTTCGGAGAGTTGGCGGGCAAACTCCGGCGTCACGATCTGCTGCGGCGAGATGCGCCGCGAGTAGAGTTTTTCGATGCGCCGAAGTTGATTGGGTTTGAGTCCCTGCGTATTGCCGTGAACGGTGCTGATGTTTGCTGCCCCCTTATTATTTTATTGCCCGCGCATTCCCCCGTCTGCGACAAGCGACCGCCGCACGCACCAACTGGCGTGACGGTTGCGGTTGAAAGTTAGAGAGGGAGGGATGCGAGCGGTATGATTCGGACGCCGTGAGAAGCCTTTTGATGTTGCCCTGCGAAACACTTCGCTTGGTCATTTTAAGCCGCGCGTGCGCTGAGTTCCGTCAGCCGTGCGAGATAAAAAAACGCGCGCTCTTTCGGTTGACTCGCTAAATCTAAAAGTCGTCAGGCGCGGATTATAGCATATTGACTGCGCATGCAAGGAGCGGGGCGCACAGGAAATGCGCCGGGCGCGGCGTGGAGATGATAGCCGCGTGGACACAGTTCGTGCGCGGGGCGTATGATTGACAGCATTCAGCCAATTAGCTATTAGCCATCAGCCGTCTGTTGCTTCAAGCCCGGCGAGTTATCATCGCCAAACAGACTGTTCCGGCTGGCGGTTGATAGCTAACTGCTGACAGCTTCTTTCGGAGAAACAACATGGGTGAGGCAGGAACGATTACGCGCATCGACCCGCAGGCGGCGATTCCCGGCGGCGAGATAGCGATTGATTGTGAAGATTACGATACGAGCAACTTGCGCGCGTGCCGTGCCGACTTCGACGGCGAGCGCGGCTGGTTGGTCGGCGCATCGCCGCGACGCGTGCTGGCGATTGTGCCGGAAACAGACTGGGGCGGCGAAGTTAATGTCAGCTTGAAGAGTGGCGACGAACGGCAGAGCGCGCCCGCGCGCGTGCAGGTCGGGAGAAAACTCGCCGACGATCTGCACATGGTCGCCAGCCCGGCCTTCGACCCGGAGGACGGTTCG
Source organism: Pyrinomonadaceae bacterium (assembly GCA_036399115.1). GTDB lineage: Bacteria > Acidobacteriota > Blastocatellia > Pyrinomonadales > Pyrinomonadaceae > JAIVJZ01. The sequence continues at coordinate 12,213 of DASWNS010000164.1, forward strand.
CTCTACGTGACGCGCTCAGGCACGCGCGGGCAGAGAGAGCCTGTCTCGCTTTTTCACATCGACACGAGCGGCGTGATCCATGACGTGACGGGCGACATCACGAACCCTACCGGCCTCGCCTTCGACTCCTCAGGGCAACTGTTCGTCACCAGCCGCAACGACGAGATCGTCTACCGGATCGCGCAGTTCAACGAAGCCGTGCCCTTCGCGCGCAACCTCGGCGTCGCCACCGGCCTCGCCTTCGACCGTCAGGGGCGCATGTACGTCGGCGACCGCACGGGCACGATCTATCGCGTCAACGCCATCGGCGAAGTGCAGCCGTGGGCGCAACTCGAACCGTCCGTGGCCGCCTACCATCTCGCCTTCGGACCCGACGACGCGTTGTACGTAACGGGTCCGACGGTTTCAAGCTACGACGCCGTGATGCGCGTTGACACGAGCGGCAAGGCGGATATCTTCTTTCGCGGCCTCGGGCGACCGGGCGGGCTGGCTTTCGACACAGAGGGCTTCCTCTACGTCGCCGCCTCTTATCGCGCCCGTCGCGGCATCGTGCGCATCTCTCCCGACGCGATGGAGGCGCGCCTCGTCGTCGCCGGAATGAACGTGATCGGCCTCGCCTTCAGCGCGCAGGGCGAGATGGTCGTCGCCACCAACGAAGCCGTCTACAGCCTGCCGCTCGGCATTCACGGAACGCTCTTGAAGTGAGCGGCGAACGGCGAGCGGTGAGCCGCGAAAGCTGTTTCTTACTGCTTATCGCTCATCGCTCAAGGCTCACTTTTCCAGTTTTGACACCCCCGCGAACGCATGTTAGTGTGACGGTTCGTAGGCCGGATTGGACACAAATGCTTGTGAGTTTAAGTTATGGATGAAGCCCGCATCGGACAATTTATTCTCTACATGGTGGCGCTCATCTTTTCGCTGTCCGTGCATGAGGCGATGCACGCATGGATGTCGAATCGCTTCGGCGACGATCTGGCGCACAGTCTGGGGCGCGTCTCTCTGAGTCCGGTCACGCACGTCGATCCAATCGGCACGCTGCTGTTTCCGGCCATCGCTTTTTTCACTGGCGCGCCCCTGCTCGGATGGGCGCGACCCACGCCCGTCAACCCCTTGCGCTGGCGCGAAAAGCGTAAGGCAAACTTCTGGGTGTCGATTGCGGGGATTCTGGGAAATCTCACCATCGCGGTCGTCGTCGGGATCATTATTCTGGTCTTGATGAATATGGGGTTGGTTTTCGCGCTCACGGATGGTCGTTTCTACGCGTTGCGCGCGGCCAACCTCGAATCCACGATGCAGGGCGTGTCGGCGTTGCTTGAGACGTTCTTCGTGATGAATGTCGGGTTGGCGGTCTTCAACCTGTTCCCGATCCCGCCGCTCGACGGCAGCAAGATTTTGCAGAGCATCCTGCCCGAAAGCTTCGGCTCGGCCATCGAGTCCATCGAGCAGTACGGTTTCATCATCCTTCTCCTTGCGCTCGTGACGGGCGCGTTTCGCGCGGTATTCAGCGTCGTCATTCCTTTAGCGTGGAAGATTCTTTTCATCGGAATGGGATAAGCCAGCATGAAACGAATTTTCAGCGGCGCACAGCCGACCGGCAACATTCATCTCGGCAACTATCTCGGCGCGGTGCGCAACTGGGTCGAACTCCAGCACGAATACGAAAGCCTCTTCTGCATCGTCAACCTCCACGCGATCACGCTGCCGCAAGACCCCAAACTGCTCGCGCAGAAAACGCTCGACCTCGCGCGCTTCTATCTCGCCGCAGGCATCGATCCGAAAGTCTCCCTCGTCTTCATTCAGTCGGACGTGCCGGAACATGCGGAGTTGGCATGGATTCTTAATTGCGTCACGCGCATCAGCGAACTCGAACGCATGACGCAGTTCAAAGACAAGGCGGGCAAGCAGCGCGAGTCGGTCGGCGCGGGACTCCTGAATTATCCCGTGCTCATGGCCTCCGATATTCTGTTGTACCAGACAGACCTCGTGCCCGTCGGCCACGATCAAAAGCAGCATCTCGAACTAACGCGCGACCTCGCCATCCGTTTCAACCGCGACCACGGCGAGACGTTTCGCGTGCCCGAACCTTTCATCCCGAAGGTCGGCGCGAAAATTATGTCGCTGAGCGACGCGACGAGGAAGATGTCGAAGTCGGACGAGAACATAAACGGCAGCATCACGCTGCTGGATGATGCCGACACCGTGCGACGAAAGTTCAAGCGCGCCGTCACCGATTCCGGCACGGAGATCACCTTCGACGAGAAGCGTCCGGCGATCACGAATCTACTCACGATCTATCAAATTCTGACCGGCAAACAGCCTGCGGAAGTCGAAGCGAATTTCGCGGGCAAGGGCTACGCCGCTTTGAAGTCCGAACTCGCCGATGTGACGATTGAATTTTTGCGCCCGCTGCAAGAACGCATCCAGGGCTATAGCGACGCGGAACTCGAACGCTTGCTCGATGAAGGGCGTGAGCGAGCGCAGGGCATCGCCCGCGCCACGCTCGACGATGTGAAGGCGCGTCTCGGACTCGTCGGCGCGCAGGGGCGGGGTGCGTAGAAGATGGCAGAGATGAATGAGTTGAAAGATCAGGCAGCCGAACCGGGCGCGCACGCTACGTCAGGCACGAACTCGTCCGGCGCGGTCGAAGCAGATGCGCCTGACGCATCCGAACGTGACTCGCACGACGGCGACCCGGCGGGCGGCGTCGCATTCTCGGATTCAACCGGTAGCGACGACGAGGCTGCGGTTAGTTCTGATGCTGCCCCGAATGGCGCGGGGGATTCGTCCGAGAACGCGCCGTCTTTGAACGTCGCGGGCGCGCGGCCTGAGATCGTGTCGGAAGGCGGCGAAGGCGGCGAGGAGTTGAAGTTGTACCTCGGCGAGTTTGCAGGGCCGCTCGACCTGCTGCTCTACCTGATCCGGCAGGAGCAGGTGGACATCTACGACATTCCCATTGCGCGCATCACTGACGAATATTTGCGCTACCTGCGCCTGATGCAGGACATGGACATCGCCGTCGCGAGCGAGTTTCTCGTGATGGCCGCGCAACTCATAGAGATCAAGTCGAAGATGCTTTTGCCGCCCGACCCCGTGGCCGATGCGGCGCAGGCGGAAGGCGAAGACCCGCGCAACGAACTCATCAAGCAACTGCTCGAACATCAAAAGTTCAAGGCCGCCGCGCAGATGCTCTGGTCGCGCTCGACGGTTGAACAGGCGGTTTACGTTCGCGCGCCGATTGAGACGGACAAAGCAAACCCGGAAGTGTCTGCGGGCGTCTTCGACCTGCTCAAAATCTTTCAGGAGATTCTCGCGCGCAAGAAGCAGGAAGTCCTGATGGAGATCGAGCGCGACGAGATCACGATGACGGAGATGCTCGAACGCCTCCGCAACATGATCCTCTCGGCGGGCGAACTCAACCTGCGACTTTTCTTCGAGCGCGCGCAGACGCGCCGCGAACTCATCCTCGCCTTTCTCTCGGTGCTCGAAATCGTCCGCACCGCAGAGATCGTGCTCGTTCAGGAGACAACTTTCGGCGACATCGTCGCCCGCGTAAACAGCTAACCAAGATTGAAAACGATGAGTAGAGAAGAAGAACAATTGGAACGAGAGCCGTACGACGAGCAGGATATTGCCGTCGCTGCGTCAGGCGACGAGGCCGGGAACACGACGGGCGACGCGTCGAGCCGTGAGTCGCAGGACGACGCGGCGAGCCATGCGTCGCCGGATAACGCGAGTCTTGAGTCGGAAGACGACGCGAACGACTTTGCCGTCGCGCCGGGCGATGATGAGGATGACGAAGAAGAAGAAGAAGAGGTGGTGATCCACGATGCCGACGCCGAAGATGCGGCGGAAAAGCTGGCCGAGATGCGACGGGAGATGGCCGGAAGGGCTGATACGAGCGGCGTGGCTTCCGTCGATGACGAACTCGCTCCCGGCGGTTCGCGCAGCATGTCGGAGTTGATCTCGATCATCGAATCATTGATCTTCGTCTCGGAAGACCCGCTGCCGACGAAGACGCTGGCGGACGTGCTCAAAGAGGATCGCGGTTGGGTGCAGGTGGCGGTCGAAGACCTGGCGAAAGAGTTTAACGAGCGGAACGGCGGCCTGATGCTGCGCGAGGTGGCGGGCGGCTGGCAGTTCGCCACGCGACCGGAAAATCACGAACACGTGCGCGCCTTCCTCAAGTCGCGCCCGTCTGCGAAACTCTCGCTCGCCGCGCTCGAAACGCTTGCCGTCATCGCGTACAAGCAACCGATCACGGTTCCCGAAATTCTGGAGATACGCGGCGTGCAATCCTCTTCGGCCATCAAGACGCTGCTCGATAAACGTCTCATCGTCTCCAAAGGGCGCAAGGAGACGGTCGGGCGTCCGATGATGTACGGCACGTCGAAAGAGTTTCTCCTCCAGTTCGGCCTGCGCGATCTCTCCGAACTACCGAACGTCGAAGACTTTGAAGATTTAGCCACCGGAGGGGCTTAAACACAGAGGCCGGAGTTTAGAGATCAGTTAAAACATGACTGATTTCTACTCACCTCCGGCCTCTCGCCTCTGACCTCTACTTTATGGAAGAACGTCTGCAAAAATTGATCGCGGCGGCGGGGCTGGCCTCGCGTCGCCATGCGGAAGAGATGATCGCGGCGGGCGAGGTGACGGTCAACGGTAAACTCGTGACCGAAGCGGGCACGAAGGCCGACCCGGCGCGCGATCACATCAAGGTGCGCGGGCGTCTGATCAATCCGCTGCTCGAAGCGCGCGAGAAAGTTTACGTGCTGCTCAACAAGCCGCGCGGGTATCTGGCGAGTTTGTCCGACCCGGAGGAACGCCCGCTCGTAACCGAACTCGTGCCCCCCTCGCTCGGACGGCTCCACCCGGTCGGGCGTCTGGACTTCAACACGGAAGGGTTGCTGATCCTGACGAACGACGGCGAGTTGACGAACTACATCACGGCGGCGCGCAACGGCGTAGCGAAAGTTTACGAAGTGAAGGTCAAGGGCGTCCCGCCCGAAGAGGCCATCGAACGACTCCGGCGCGGCATCCGCCTCGACGACGGCGCGCTCACCGCGCCCGCACAGATCACCCCGACGGGGGAGACGGGAACGAACGCGTGGTTCGAAGTCGTCCTGCACGAAGGACGCAATCAACAGATCAGGCGCATGTTTGACCAGATCGGCCACTCGGTCTTGAAACTGCGCCGCGTCGCCATCGGCGCGCTCAGAGATGAACGCCTGCCCGTCGGCGCATATCGCCTGCTCCATCCCGGCGAAGTGGCGCGACTGAAGCCGAGGGCGGCGAAGAAAAGAGGCGCGCCCGCGACGAGCAAAGGGGCGACAAAAACGACGAGTAATGCGGCCTCTAAAACGGCGGCGAAAGCGGCTTCTAAAAGTCGCGGCGCGGGTACGGGTCGGCGACGAAGTTAAGGTACAATGTTCGGTCAGACGAACGGCGGCGCGAGACGGATAGTTGCGTGGTAGGTCTGTCAGTGTCCGTCTTTTTTTGCGCGTACTCATCAGGGGGCTTTTCACCGGCATGAATTTCGAACTAAACGACGAGCAGCGACAGGTCAAGATGAGCGTGCGCGAATTTGCCGAGGGCGAGATCGCGCCGCACGTCCGGGAGTGGGATGAGAAACAACATTTCCCGGTCGAGTTGCTGCCGAAACTGGCCGAACTCGGTTTGATGGGCGTCATCTTTCCCGAAAAGTACGGTGGCGCGGCGATGGGCTACGTCGAGTATGCGACGATCATCGAAGAGCTTTCGCGCGTTGACGGTTCGGTCGGCATCTCCGTGGCCGCGCACAATTCGCTCTGCTCGAATCACATCTACATGTTCGGCACGGAAGAGCAGAAACAGAAATATCTCGTGCCGCTCGCGCGCGGCGAGCAACTCGGCGCGTGGGGACTGACGGAAGCGGGCGCGGGTTCGGACGCCTCCGGCACGCGCACGACTGCCGTGAAAAAGAACGGCGGCTGGGTCGTCAACGGGTCGAAGAATTTCATCACACACGCCATCCACGGCGACGTGTGCGTGGCCGTCGCCTCGACCGACCGCGCGATGCGCTCGAAGGGCATCACCGCTTTCATCTTTGAGAAAGGCATGAAGGGTTTCATGCCCGGCAAGAAGGAAGACAAACTGGGATTGCGCGCGTCGGAAACGGCGAGCGTGATCTTTGAAGACTGTTTTATCTCGGACAATCAAAGGCTTGGTCCCGAAGGGTTGGGCTTCATACAGGCGATGCAGATTCTCGACGGTGGGCGCATCTCCATCGCCGCGCTCGCCGTCGGCATCGCACAGGGCGCGTATGAGTCTGCGCTGAAGTATTCCAAAGAGCGGCAGCAGTTCGGCAAGCCGATCTCGGAGTTTCAAGCGATCCAGTTCAAATTGTCGGACATGGCGACGCAGATCGATGCCGCGCGCCTGTTGATGTATCGCGCCGCTTACTTGAAGGACAACGGCAAAAAGGTGACGAAAGAGTCTGCGATGGCAAAACTCTACGCCTCGGAGATCAGCGTCAAAGTTTGCGAGGAAGCGATTCAAATTCACGGCGGCTACGGCTACACGAAAGACTATCCGCCCGAAAAATACTGGCGCGATTCGAAACTCTGCACCATCGGCGAAGGCACTTCGGAAATTCAACGCATGGTCATCGCGCGGCAACTGTTAAATCAGTGACAAGCGACGAGTGATAAGTGACAGGTTAAAAGCATAAAACTTGTCTTTACTCGTCACTCGCCACTTATCACTCGTCACTGTTTTTTGATGATCACAGCAACGACAAAGAGCACCGAACTTGAACGCATCCTCGCGGGCGAAGCGAGGGCGGTGGCGCGCGCCATCTCGAAGGTGGAAGACAACGTGGGCGACGCCGCCGCGTTGATGAAATCGGTGTTTCCGCACACGGGGCGCGGCCTCGTCGTCGGCGTGACGGGCGCGCCGGGAGCGGGGAAGTCTTCGCTGGTTGACCGTCTCGCAGGGTTATACAGGGAGCGCGGCGAGCGCGTCGGGATTGTGTGCATTGATCCTTCAAGCCCGTTTTCGGGCGGCGCAATTCTCGGCGACCGTATCAGGATGCAGACGCTCGGCCTCGACCCGAACGTCTTCATTCGCTCGATGGCGACGCGCGGGCATCTCGGCGGCCTCTCGCGTGCGACGGTGGACGCCGTAGCGATCCTCGATGCGGCGGGTTTCCAGAAGATCATCGTGGAGACGGTCGGCGTCGGGCAGGATGAAGTCGAGATCGTAAAGACGGCGGACGTGTCGGTCGTCGTGCTCGTGCCGGGCATGGGCGACGACGTGCAGGCGCTCAAGGCCGGCATCATGGAGATCAGCGACGTGTTCGTCATCAACAAAGCTGATCGCGACGGCGTGCATCGCACGGAGAAGGAACTCGAAGCGATGCTCTCGCTCACGATGCGCCCCGATTTATGGCAGCCGCCCATCGTGAAAACGGTGGCGACGGAGAACAAGGGCATTGACGAATTGGCCGCCGCGATTGCGAGTTACCGCGAATACCAGCAGCAGGCCGAGGCGAGCCACACGCGCCGCTCCTCGATTGCGCGCTGGCGCATCCTCGAACTGCTGCGCGAAGAACTCGTGACGCGAGCCATGAGCCACGAAGGCGCAGACGCGCAACTCGACGCGCTCGCCACCGAAGTGGCCGAGAAGCGACGCGACCCGTATTCGGCGGTGGAAGAGATTCTCAAAGCTGTCGGTAAATAGCCGCCGTTTATTAGCGTTCGGCTTTCAGCTTTTTGTGTTTAGTGAAACCCGGAAGATAGATCTCCGGCAAGCAGAGTCTTGAGTTTTAAGCTAACGGCTTTCTATGAAAATCGAGCACATCGGGATCGCCACTCATAAAATTGACGACGCGCTGGCGTTCTGGCGCGATGCGCTGGGGGTGCGCGTGTTGGAGACGGAAGAGGTTGCCGAACAGGGCGTGAGACTGGCGATGTTGCCTGTGGGCGAGTCGCGCGTCGAGTTGCTGGAGCCGATCAATGAGTCGTCTCCCATCGCGAAGTTTTTGGAGAAGCGAGGCCCCGGCATTCATCACATCGCCGTGCGCGTGGACGACATCCGCGCGACGCTGGCGCATCTGAAAGAGCAGGGCGTGCGCTTGATTGACGACGCACCGCGCACGGGCGCGGGCGGTTGCCTTGTCGCCTTCGTTCACCCGTCGGCGGCGAGCGGCGTGTTGCTCGAACTCGTCGAGCACGTTGCATCCGGACATAATTCTGAATAAAGGGACGAAGAGAAATTTGAATTCGACATACAGCAGAGCCATCCTCGCGTTCGCCTGTCTCCTGATGATTCCGGCGAGCCTCTGGGCGCAGAAAACCGGGCGCAGCGGTCGCACCCGAAGCACACCACCGGCGCAGACCAAGACCGCGCCGCGCACCACGCCCGCCACACCACAACAGACGCCGCAGAGCGTCAACCTTTCCGCGCAAGACCTCGCGCTGCTCATCGAAGAACTGGGCGTACCGCCGCAAGCGCGCGCGCAGCTTGCGAGCAACGAGGCATCGCGGAAAGAGTTTGTGCAGGACTTGCGCGAGATGTTCGCCGTTGCGGATGAAGCGAAGGCCGCGGGCTTTACGGCGCGGCCTGA
>DASWNS010000165.1:0-5549 GCA_036399115.1 Pyrinomonadaceae bacterium
CTGGAGTTTTGCGCGGGGCGAGCGGGCGCGCGAGGTGGCGCTCTTGACGGACGCGGCTCCGGCGCGTTGCGGCGACATGCTCGCGCGCGGAGCGGTGGAGGCCGCGCTCGTGCCTGTCATCGAGTATCAACGCTTGCCGGACGTGGCCGTCGTGCCGGGCGTGTGCGTGGGCGCGCGCCGCGCCGTGCGGAGCGTCGTGCTGGTCACGCGTTGCGATGATCTGACAGACGTGCGGACGCTCGCGCTCGACGAATCATCGCGCACTTCCGCCGCGCTCGTGCAGATCATCTTCCGCGAGTTTGTGGGACGAGAGGTTGTCACCGCTCCGGCCTCGCCGGACGTGCGGGCGATGCTCGCGGCGCACGATGCCGCGCTCGTGATCGGCGATCCGGCCATGACCTTCGCGCGGGAGAATTTGCGCGTGCATGATCTGGCCTTGCTCTGGCGCAAATTCACGAACCTGGGTTTCGTCTTCGCGATGTGGATGGCGCACGAGTCTGCGGCGGAGGCGGTGCGCCGGATAGATTTCGCGGGCGCGCGCGATGAGGGGTTGGCGCGTCTGGAAGAGATCGTCGCGGAGTATGAACGCGAACTCGATCTGCCGCGCGCGGAACTGCGCGCCTACCTGACGGAGAATATCTGCTTTGACCTGAACGCAGACATGCGCGCCGGTCTTGAACTCTTCTTTGCGCTCGCGCACAAGCACAAACTCATTCAGGCGGTGCGTCCTTTGAAGATGCTCGACAAGTAGTTCGTGTCCCGGACATCAGCGCATCGACGGGCTTCAAACAAAGCGCGGCGCGTGGCGTATAATGAGTTGAGAGAGTTGCGAAAAATGCGTGGCGTGTCTTATATGAAAAGAGCCTCAATAGTCTGCATCGCGATGCTGTTGTCTGTGAGTTGTGGGAGGGCGGACGCTATGAGGCTTGAGGCTTTGAACGCGCCCGTCAATGGCTCACCCGCGCCTCAAACGCGGTTGTCTGAGATTAATCTCGCCGCCATCGGTCGCATCGCGCCGAAGGGTCGAGTTCAAGATCGAGAATATAATCAGTTGCCCGTGGTAGAGCAGTTGCTCGCGCAGGGCAGGGAGTCTGTTCCTTATCTCATCAACCGGCTTGAAGATGAAACGAAAATCGAGGCGCGCGTTCTGGATTACTGGTCTGAGGTGCGAGTGGGGGATGTGGCTCTAATTATCCTGACAGACTTTTTTACCGATAAAAGTCGGCAGCGCACAACTATTCCCGGCGTCGGCTGGGATGAGTTTCTCGGCGGCGGGAACGACGCGAGCCTCACCGGAGAAGATCGCTTGCGGCACTACATTGAGGTGCGAGGAAGAAAAAGCATCAAAGAGAGATGGCAGCAGGCCTGGGAGCAGCACAAGAAAAATATCTACTGGGATAACGCGGAAAGGTGTTTCATCTCTAAAAGCACAAATTGAAGTTATGACCGACATTCAACCAATTCTCGACCGCGCGCTCGCAGGTAAGCGTTTGACCGCCGCCGATTGCACCGCCCTGCTTGAATCCGACGACATCGCACGCATCGGAGTGGCCGCCGATGAAGTGCGTAAGCGCAAGCACCCGTCCGGCATCGTCACTTACATCATTGATCGCAACATCAACTACACGAATGTCTGCAACGTCGTCTGCACCTTCTGCGCCTTCTATCGCCGACCGGGCAAGCCGGACACGTACGTCCGCACCGTCGAAGAGATTTGCGAGAAGATTGACGAAACCATCGCGCTCGGCGGTACGGGCATCCTGATGCAGGGCGGCCTCCACCCGGACTTCGGCATTGAGTGGTACGAAGAACTCCTCCGCACGCTTCATGCGAAGTATCCGCAGGTGCAGTTGCACAGTTTTTCGCCGCCGGAGATTCACAACATACATCTCATCAGCGGCCTCTCTTACGAAGAGATTTTGACGCGTTTGAAAGAGGCCGGGCTGTCGTCTCTGCCCGGCGGCGGCGGCGAGATTCTCGACGACGAAGTGCGCAAGCGTGTCTCGACCAAGTGCACGACCGACGAATGGCTCGCAGTGATGCGCGCCACACACCGCGTCGGCCTGCGCTCGACGGCGACCATGATGTTCGGCATCGGCGACACGGTGGCGCACCGCGTCCGCCACCTCGAACGCATACGCAACCTGCAAGACGAGACGGGCGGCTTCACGGCCTTCATCCCCTGGACGTTCCAACGCGAGAACACCGCGCTCGGACGACGCATCAAGGACGAGCCGACGGGCGTTGATTACCTGAAGATGGTCGCCGTCTCGCGCCTCTTCCTCAACAACATCGAACACATCCAGTCGTCGTGGTTGACGCAGGGGTTAAGGCTCGGTCAAGTCGTCCTGCGCTTCGGCGCAGACGACATGGGTTCGATCATGATCGAAGAGAACGTCGTCTCCGCCGCCGGAGCGCACAACGAAGCGGACGAACGCATGCTCCGCTACCTCATACGCACCGCAGGCTTCCGCCCGCAACAACGCGACATCCTCTACAACCACATCAACCGCGACGAAGCGACAACGGGCGATGCGAGCGATTCCGCCACGCTACGCGAGTTGAGCGTCGCCTTCGCCGATTGAACAGATACATTCAGAACTGCTAACAAAACTTAACCAGGCAAGACATAAAGCACGAAACGGCACGAAGATGATTTCGTGCCGTTTCGTGTTCTTTCGTGGTTGTCAGGGTTTGTTAGTCGCTGTAAATGATCGCGGCAAGCGCATTAACGCCACTTGAAGATGGAGACGATGTTGGAGAAGTCGTCTGTCCAGACGGGGCGGTTGGGGTGGCCTTCGAGTTTTTGCCAGCGGGCGGTGTCGGCGGCGAGTGTCGCTATGTCTTGCGGGCGGCGCGCCATGACCGCCCATTGGGAGGGTTCTTTGCCGCTCGGTTGGTTGCGCGCGGTGTCGTCGAAAACGAGGCTGGAGAGGTTGCGCGCTCGCGCCAGGTCTGCGACGACCGGGTGGAGATCGAGGCTGCGGTTGGAGATGTGAAAGACGAGGAGGCCGCCGGGCGCGAGTTTGGAGAGATAGAGGTCGAGGGCTTCGAGGGTCATCAGGTGCATGGGGATGGCGTCGGAACTGAAGGCGTCGAGGACGATGAGGCCGTAGTGCGCAGCCGGAGCGTTTTGGAGTTGGAGGCGCGCGTCGCCGAGGGCGACGTTGACGGGCGCGTTGGCGCAGTAGGAAAGATATGTGAAGTAAGCCGGGGCGCGCGCGATGCTGACGACCGCCGGATTGATCTCGTAGAAAGTCCAGTCTTGACCGGCGCGCGTGTAAGCGGCGGTCGCGCCCGTGCCGAGGCCGACGATGGCTACATTGCCGTTGGCGGGTTGTTCGTTGAAAGTCTTGAAGACGTGGCCGAGCGGTCCTTCGCGGTGGTAGTAGGAGAGCGGTTCGCAATGGCGTTCAAGGGCGTGCGATTGTCGCCCGTGGATGGTGGTGCCGTGATAGAGCCAGTGGGTGTCGCTGGCGTCGTCCTGCGTCACGCGCAGCGTGCCGAAGAAGTTGCGTTCGGCGATGAGCGTTTCGCGTTCGAGGTTCGCGTGAAAACTGCTGCCGAGCATGACCGCACCAAGCGCGAGCGCGAAACGCACGGGGCGACGACGAAAGAGATAACTGAGGATGAGCGGCACGCCCACGACGAGCGCGAGACTCTGTATCCAGTCGAGCGTAAAACGCCGGACGACGAGCGCGAGCGAGATCGTTAGAAGCGCGATGGCCGCAGGGACGCCTATATCGAGCCAACGCTGGCGGGGCGTGTCTGTAGGGGCGGCGTCAGTCTCTCTGCCGCTAACGCCGCCCCGGTCGCGCGGGAGCAGCAGGCAGGCGAGAATGATGACGAGCGGGTATTCGAGCGTCGTGTTGAAGAGCACGGGCGCGAGGAGCGCGTTGAAGAGTCCGCCGAACACGCCGCCGACGGACATCAGCAGGTAGAACTCCGCCAGATGCCGGACGGAGGGACGATCTGCGGCCAACTGCGCGTGGCACGCGAGCGCGGCGACGAAGAAGAAGAAGAGATGCGAGAGGATGAGCAGCCAGACGGGCTGCGTCGCGCCGGAGAGATAGACGAGGGCGAAGACGAGCGCGATGCCCGGCAGGATGCGTGCGAGGGCGCGCGGCTTGAAGAGTTGTCGCTGCGCGAAGGCGAAGACGAGCGTGAGCAGGTAGAGCGAGAGCGGGATAACCCAGAGCAGAGGGAGCGAGGCGATGTCTGTAGAGAAGTAGTTGGTGACGCCGAGCATCAAACTCGAAGGCACGAAGGCGAGCGCGACCCAGCGCAGACGCCTGCGCCACGTCAGAGTCTCAAGCTGTGTCTCGTGCGCTTCAAGGGCTTCACCAATCGATGAGTTTATCTCTGCGTCGCGCGGGTCGCGTGCATCGAGCGGGGCGGGAGTTTTCGTCTCAACTTGTTTCGTTTGACGCCGCAGCAGCGCGTAGGCGCAGGCCGCGAGCAGCAGGACGAGCAGCGCGTAGGCCAGCGACCAGAGGCGGCTTTGCCCACGCAGCGTGAGCGTGGGTTCGAGCAGCAGCGGGTAACTCAAAAGCGCGAGCAGGCTGCCCGCGTTGCTGGCCGCGTAGAGAAAGTAAGGGTCGCGCGAAGAGGTTTGGCGCGTCTCCGCGAACCACTTTTGCAGGAGCGGGCTGAAGGTCGAGACGGCGAAGAAGGGCAGCCCGACCGTCGTGAGTAAACTTCCGAGCAACCAGAGCGAAGGGTTGCCTTCGCGCGGCACGGAGCGGACGGTCGCTTCCGAAATCAGGACGGGAAACGTGAGCGCGGTCAAGAGCAGCAGGAGGAGTTGCGCGCCGACCTGCTGGCGGAAGCTGAGCCATTTGGAGACGGCCAGCGCGTAGGCGTAGCCCGCCAGCAGCATCGCCTGAAAAAAGAGCATGCAGGTGTTCCACACGGCGGGCGTGCCGCCTAAGAGCGGCAGGAGCATCTTCGCCACCATCGGCTGCACGAGAAACAGGAGCGATGCGCTCGTGAACAGCGTCGCCGCAAATAGTAGCGTCAGCGCGCTTGAGCGTCTCGGCATGTGTTATGCGGCGGCGGAGCGCGCTTGCAGCGTGGTGCGGATGAGAGCGTTGAATTTTTCGGCGTGCTCGGTTTGAGGCATCATGCGGCAGCGTTCGAAGAGTTCGAGTCGTGCGCGCGGGTTGAGACTGAGCAGCGTGGCGGCCTGCGTGATGGGCGTGGTCAAATCCTGCTTGCCCCAGACGAGCGTGACGGGCTGCGTGAGGCGCGCAAAGGCTTCGCGCGTGTCGGTGTTGAGATAGCCGGAGAGGAAGGCTGCGACGGCGTGCTGTGCGCCGGGTTGATGACTCGCGGTGTAATAGTGCGCGACGAGTCGCGGGGTGGCAAAGCGTTCGTCGTAGAAGAGCCGCTTGCGCGCATAGTCGCGGAGGCTTCGCTCGCTCGTCATCGCGTTGTAGAAGGATGCGCCGAGGACGGGCGAATGGAGCAAGCCGTAGAAGGCCGCGCCGGGCAGGTCTGGGCGCGCGTTGGTGGCGTCCGAGACGTTCGGCGCGATGAGCGTGAGCGAG
>DASWNS010000166.1:0-5707 GCA_036399115.1 Pyrinomonadaceae bacterium
CCTACATCGTCCACTTCGGCTACGCCGGAATCTACATGTTCTTCGTCATCTCCGGCTTCTGCATCCACCTGCACTGGGCGCGTGCGCGCGCCGCCGGAGTCGAGCAGCCGAAGATCGACTTCTACGTCTTCTGGAAGCGGCGCGTGCGTCGTCTCTACCCGCCTTATCTCGCCGCGCTCGCGCTCTACCTCGTCTACAACGGCTTCCAGCATCCGCCCGAAGTGAACGGCGCTTACCTCTGGGACTTGGGACTCCATCTGCTGATGCTGCACAACCTCGACCTGCGCACGACCTACAGCATCAACGCCGCCTTCTGGACGCTCGCCATTGAAGAGCAACTCTATCTGGCCTATTTCCTGCTGCTCTTTCTGCGCATTCGCTACGGTTGGGCGCGCACGCTTCTCGTGTGCGCGGCGGCGCGCGTGGGCTGGTTGTTACTGGGGCGCAGTCTGGTTTACTTCACGGGCGTGGAGATTCCCGTGAGCGAAGCGGCGGCGACCAACTGGTTCATCTGGGCTTTGGGCGCGCTCAGTGTGGAAGCCGCGCTCGGAGTGGTGCGTCTGCCCGGTTGGTGTTACCGGATGTGGGCGGGCGCGTGCGCCCTGCTGCTGGCGATGGCTCTGGCGACGGGGCTGCCGTTCATCAATCATCTCGCGTGGATTCACGATGCGGGCTGGCTCTTGATGCATCCGGCGTGGGGCGTCGGCTTCTTCATCATGGTGAACGGTGCGGTTCGCGCCGAGCAGCGACGGCGGGCAGTGTCGCGTAACGCTTCACGCCTCCTCGTCGCGCTGGCCGGACTCGGCCTGATCTCTTATTCGCTCTACCTGACGCACCTCTTCGTGTTGATGCAGTGGTACTGGTTCGGCTTCACCAAACTTCACATTCCGGCCATCTCGGTCGCCATCATGACCCCGCTCTCGCTCTTATTCGCGTGGCTCTTCTTCCGTCTCTTCGAGCGACCTTTCATGTCGGCATCCGTCGGCCTGAGCACGCCTTCGAGACACAGCAGCAGCCTGCCCCAACAGCAGCCCAACGAACCCGTCAGCGATCCCGCTGCGGGATGAACTATCAGACGTTCTAACTAACCACCCGGCGCGAGGCAACTTCAACTTGCGAGAATCGAGACGGATGAGACACCGTGCAGCGGCGAAGCGAACGGCGCTTCTCTTCCGGTGTGCGGCCATCGGATTCTGTCTCTCATTCACCTCGTCCGCTGCGCTGGCGAAAGACTCATGGGCGGGCGTGCGCTCGCCTCACTACCTGCTGGTAGGCGAGACGAACGGGAGCGAGTTGAGAGAAGTGGCGATCCGCTTCGAACAGTTTCGCCACGCCTTCGCGCAAATGTTCCCCGCCTCCGGCTTGAGTTCCTCCGTCCCCACGACGGTCATCCTGTTCAGAGACTACGACGCCTACAAAGAGTTCCGACCTCTCTATCAGGGCAAGCCCACGGAGTTCATCAGTTATTTTCAATCGGGGCTTGACGTGAACTACATCGCGCTGCCGCTCGATAAGGATCGGGAGAGTCTCTACGTGAGACTCTTCCACGAATCCGTGCACCTGCTGCTCGACAGCCAATCGCGCCGCGTGCCCGACTGGCTCAACGAAGGGCTGGCGCAGTATTACAGCACCTACGAATTCAACCTCGCGCAAGACAGGAACATCCTCGGCAAGCCCGTCGCGGGCAACCTCGCGCTCTTACGCAAGCAGAAACTCCTGCCCCTCGAAACCCTGTTCGCCGTAGACCGCGCTTCCGCCAGTTACAACGAGAGGGAAAAGAGCGGCATCTTCAACGCGCAGTCGTGGGCGCTCGTGCATTACCTGATGAACGCCGACGGGGGGCGGCGACAGCTTCAACTCCTGCGCTTTATCGAGCTGTCTGCGGCGGGCGTGCCGTTCGAGAAGAGTTTCAGCCAATCGTTCAAGGCCGCGTACCGGACTATCGAAGCAGAGTTGCAGGAATACATCCGCCGCGCAGACTTTCGGGTGCGCCACAACGCGCTCGACGCGCACCCCGGCGGCGTCGCCGCAATAGAGACTCTGCCGCTCACAGACGCCGACGCGCATTACTTCCTCGGCGACCTGCTGCTCCACATCAACCGCTACGACGATGCGGCGAAGCAATTGCAAAAGGCCATCGCGCTCAATCCCGCATCGGCCTCTGCCCACGCTGCGCTCGGCCTGACGCGCGTGCGGCAGAGACAGGGCGCGGAAGCGCGGCGTCTGTTGCAACGAGCCGTCAGCCTGGAGCCTGACAACTACCTCATGCACTACTACTACGCCTACGCCCTCAGCCGCGAAGAGATGGACGACGAACAGGAGATCACCGAGTACGAACCGGAAACCGCGCAGATCATGCGCCGGGAATTGCGCCGCGCCATCGCGCTCAACCCCGGCTTCACAGAGTCCTATCGTCTCCTCGCCTTCGTCAATCTTGTCACCGGCGAACAACTCCCCGAAGCCGTCGAACTACTCCGGCACGGACTCAAACTCTCCCCCAACCGGCCAGACCTCACCTTCATCCTCGCACAGGTCTATCTACGCCAGAAAGATTCCCACGCCGCCCGCGCCACCCTCCGACAACTCATCAACACCAACGCCAACCCACGCCTCCGCGCCCGCGCCCAAACTTTACTCGAACGCATAAAAACCGGCGGCGCGGCGCGTTAAGCATCATCAGGAGATACACGAGTATGAACCAACTCTGCGACAAGATTGATGAATTCTTAGAAGTTGAACTCAAAGCGCACCCCGCGCAGGTCGAACAATTCTTCGAGCGGGTACAGTTAAACTATGACGAAGCCATTCGGGCTGCCACCCGTTACTTACTCTTGTTGATAGTCGCATGGTTCGTGACTTATGCGATCCATGCGACATGGATCACGAAGATCGAGTGGGCGGGCTTAGAATTCAAGCCCGAAATGACAATCGCCTCACCTCTCCTCATCGGCCTGCTGAGCTACGGATTGCAATCCGCTCTGGCGGGAGCGGTCGTCATGTGGGAAGCGATTAGCCGACGACTTCGCTACACACTGCCGACGGCGTGGAAATACAAACTCGACGACCTCCTCGCCCCGCCGACGTTTTCCAACGTCGAGCGAATGCTCGAACCCGAAAGCGAGTTCAAAACATTCTCGCTCTGTTCTCGCGGCTGGTTTGTGCTCGTCACCGTGTTGATATTCGGCGGGAGCATCGCCGCACTTGTCCACACGACCTATTTACTCACCCGCGTCTCTCCGCCCGTCGCTCGCTGGGTGGTGATCGCCATCAGTGCGGCTTTGGGCGCGGTGGCGTGGATTAGAGGTGTAGTGCTCTCCGCATCCGCAATCGAGGCGACCGGCGGGTTTCAGCTTTGTCACCACCGGGGAACGCGAACCGTGCCGCCACCTGACGAAGAACTTCCCAGAGACAATCTGAAAGGCAGCCCGGCAGACAGCCCGGTAGATAGTGTGGAAGATAGTGTGGAAGATAGTGTGGAAGATAGTGTGGGAGATGGTGTGGAAGACAATTCATCCGCGTCGCCCGCTCCCTCTGCGCAGCCGCCACCCTCGACCATTCATCCGGGTGTCGCCCCCGCGCTCATCTACAGCCGGGCGCGTCTGTTTGACTTGAAGCGGGCAGATGTCGTGATCCTCGTCGAGCGTAAGAAGTGACGGGGCGGCTCGAATGGCAGGTCGCAGCGACGCCCCTCACAACTCTCTCAAGTCTGACTTTTACATTTCGCGCACCCTATCGCACGCGGGCGAAGTTTTGTCCGACGACCGACAGGGCGGTGACGCCCGTGTTCGCATCAACTTTGAAGGTGAGGCGGGAGGCGTCGCCCGGTCTGAGTCTGGCTTCGAAGGTGTCGCCCGTTAAATGGGAGAGGGTTGAGTTGATGACGCCGAAGTGGAGGGCGAGCGTGCCCGCGTTCAAGTTGATGCTGATCTTTCCCCATTCGGGATTTTCGTATTCGCCTGCGTAGGCCGCGAGCGGGAGCGTCGGCTCGCTCTTCTTTTCGGTTGCGCCGCCTGCCGCGCCGGACGCCGCTTTTCTGCTGGCTCGCTCTTCTTTTCCCTTTTGCAGGCCGGCGAGGTATTTATCGATCTCCGGATTCGTCGTTGCGTTGAGGGTCTTGCGCCCGAGAAGGTGATCGTAGATGTCGCAGGCGATGAGGTCTGGGAGCGTGAAGGCGTCTGTGCTTTCGTTGACGAGGACGACGACGCCGAGTTTGCGTTCGGGCATGAAGGAGACGTGCGGGCGGAAGCCGTGAAACTCTCCGAAGGAGTGTATGAACTTGTCGCCGTTGTAAGTGCCGATGTTCCAGCCGAGGCTGTAGCCGTATCGCTTGAAGCGGTAGAAGTCGCGCTTCTGGTTGATCTGCGGCGCGAGCACTTCTTCGAGCGACGACGCCGGAATGATCTGCCGTCCGCCGTACCTGCCGCCGTTCATATTCATCACGAGCCACTTCGCCAAATCTTCCGCGCTCGAACTGATGCCGCCCGCCGCGTGCATCGTGCTGTCTTCCTTGTAAGGAAGTTCGTCGAACGTGCCATTGGCGTTCGCCAGATAGGGCAGCGCGAAGTTGCCGCTCGCTCTCGCTTTCGAAGCGTAGGCGGTGGTTGATCTCAGTTCGAGCGGCTGGAAAAGTTTGCGCTCCACGATCTGTTGCCACGTCTCGCCCGTCGCCTTCTCCATCGCCAGCGCGGTGATGAGGTAACCGATATTTGAATATCTGAACTCGGGCGAGACGGGCTTGCTATAACTTGCGAGCAATTCCAGCAGGACGCCCGCGTCGTGCTGGCCTGTGTAAGCGGTGCGAAAGTTGATCGCTTCGTTACTGATGCCGGAACGATGCGTCAGGAGATCGCGGATGGTGATCTGCTCGGCGGAGAGCGGCGTTTTCAAAGTGAGGTTCGGGAAATACTTTTTGAGCGGCGCGTCCAGATCAAACTTGCCTTCGTCCGCGAGCAGTTTGGCGGCGGTAGCGGTGAAAGATTTCGTGGTCGAAGCGATGTAGAACTGCGTCTGCGGCGTGACGGGAAGTTTCGCTTTGAGATCACGAAAGCCGAAGCCTCTGGCGTAGACGACACGCTCGCCGCTCGCCACCGCGATGCTCAGGCCGGGCGTGAGGGGAAGCCGCTTCGACAGTTCGGCGACGTAGGCGTCGAGCGCGGCGAGCGAGGCGTTGCGCGGCGAAGAAGCGTCTGCGTTTGACGGTCGCACTTGTCCCAATCCGTTGAAGCTCAAAATTAAGATGAGCGGCAGACTAAAAGTTCGCGCGCACCATGCGGACGGCGCGCGTAAGCCAGAGCGTCCAGACATATTTTCCTCCGTTGACGACGACAGCGATGACAGCAAAGCGGCAACCCGGAAGAACAGTTTATTAGTTAGTTAACATTCCGTCTTGGATAAACGGAATTAATTTGGAGCAGATTAACGCGAACGAAAGGCCGCGCGGTATTGCGCCGGAGTCATCCCGGTATGGCGTCTGAAGACGTTGGTGAAGTGGCTCTGGTCGTAGAAGCCGACCGAGGGGGCGATTTCGCTGAGCGCCCTGTCCGTTCGCACCACTTCGCGGCAGGCAACTTCGACGCGCAGGCGTCGCACATACTCGCCCACAGTGCATTGATAATGTTTGCGGAACCGTGCTGCGAGATAGACCGGATGCACGCCCACCGCCCCGGCCACCCCGGCCAGCGTGACCTGCTCCGCAAAGGTCGCGTGG
>DASWNS010000167.1:0-10817 GCA_036399115.1 Pyrinomonadaceae bacterium
CTGTCACCACATAGGAGGGGCGGTCGGCCTCGTCGCTGAGCGCCTTCCTCACCAAGTGGATGTTCTGCCCGACGTTCTGCTCCTCGACGGCCGTGTCGGGCCAGATCTCCCGCAGAATCTCGTCCTTCGTGACCGTGCGCCCGCCGGCCCGGACGAGCGCCACCAGCAGCGCGAACGCTTTAGGAGGCAGCGCGACCGGCTCCCCGCCCTTCAGCAGAATATCCCTGTCGGGGTCCAGCACGAATGGGCCGAACTCGTATACCCGCCCGCTTTGCTCGCTCATAACACTCCTAACGAACCCCTAACGGAAACCTGATCGAACCCTAAGGACTTCGCGGGAAGCCGTCGCGCATCCTTTGCCGCGGCTGAAGTGATCGTGGGAGATGACCGGCGGAAAGAGTGCGTCGGGAGTCGCTCCGATTATAACGAAAACCCGCGACGCCACGAAGGGAGCACCGGCGACTCCCGACCGCGCCCGCAGTTCTTTCGGCGGCGGCCGCCTGACGAAGTCAACAGAAAGGAAGAGTATGCTGAAAACGTTTTCGATGATCCGCCTGACGGTTCTGGCGGCCTGTCTGATCCTCTCCCTAGTCCTCCCCCTGGCGGGCACGACCGCGGCGCCCGAAGGTGGGGTGACCGCCGGGGGCACCCCGACCGCCGCCCCGAGCCTCGCCAGAGCCCCGAGCCTGGAGCCCACGGGGATGGCCAAGCCCGTCGCCGACCTACGCGACTACAACGGGACTTATTACGGCGCGTCGGGAACCGGCACCATCGGCTACACGACGCTCTACCGAGACAACGAAGATAAGGGAGCCGCGTCAGGCTGTAACGGCGAGGGCTGCGGCAGGCACCCCGGCGTGGACATCCCCGTCGGCAGCGGAACGGCGGTCTACGCATCTTTGAGCGGCACTGTCGTCCGCTCCGAGGACAACGGCTGCGCAGGCACGGGCTGGGGCGGCCTGATCGTCATCAGGTCAACGAACCCTTGGAACCCGAACGAGACTCTTTACTTCACCTACGCGCACCTGAAGACGCGCTACTACTCGATGGGGCAGACGGTCACCACCAGCACGCAGATCGGCCTCAGCGGCGGTAAACCTAACTCAGACTTCTGCCCCGGGAATTCGACCAACTCGCACCTGCATTTCCAGATCGACAGGAATCACGGGACTACCATCCCGTACTTCCCGGCGACCACCACGGAGTTGAACCAGCGCGACTCCGACTTCCGGGTCACCGCGAAGACCTACAACCCCATCGTCTTCGTGACGGGCGGCTACAGGTGGAGCTTCAACAAGCCGGGTGAGCGCGAGCTGTGGGAGATAGTCAACCTACAGAACTGGGGCGTCTCGAACGACGCCCTCTGGGTCAACGGCGTCGGGGACACCTACGTCCGCCGCGGCGGTGACGTGAACTGCGGCTTGGCGAAGCCGTGCAGCAGCAGCATCTCGGCCGAGGCGAGCATGTACCCGAAGGTCTACCTTGACCTCTACAACGTGTGCTTCAGCAACCCCGGCAAGATTTACTTCACGACCTCTTCCGACCCCATCTGGAGCGAGACGAAGAGCGTGAGCTACTACCCGTCGGGGCAGGGCCCGTACAGGGAGCACATCTACATGAACCAGAACAGCGAGTGGAAAGGCATCATCACGGGGCTGCGGATCGACCCCGCGGTGAGCTGCTCGTCGGGCGATGATCCAACATACTACGGCGAGATCACCATCGAGCGGTAGCCTCTGCGGGAAGGTAGAAGCGACGGTTGCGGCTCTACGCTCCGCCCCGGGGCGCCATTTGAGATCGGCGCCCCGGGTGCGGTCTATTAAAGACAGAAAGGGCGGCGAACTTACTCATACTTCGAGAAGAACTCGGCGTTGGCCCCCATAAGTGCCGCACTGCATCACTCCTAATTCTCGACTTTGGGGAAGCATTACCACTTTGTGTTTAGTGAGAAACTCTTCGGTCTGGTTTGTACACTGCTCCCTCGTCAACATTCCTCTTGGGAGGCCTTGCCCAACAATTAAGCGCTGCCTATCACATATTGTGATGACATCTTCCAACCTACTCAAGATGAAGCGGCTATTTTGGATTGTTGGGCAAGGCTCCTCTTGGGATATGGTTCTGTTGAGGCAGACCACAGGCCCGTTAAAGTCTTCGCGGTAGCGGTACACTTGGTTGAAGCCCGCCGCGATCTTCTCGGTTAGAGCATACGGATGGGCTTGGCCGTCTGGAGCGCTTCAAGTCTCCTACCGCTCTCGTGGCGTCCTTCTCCTCCTACACGCTCGGGATCAAACATTCTCTCAGACGCAAAATCATTGACAGTGCCACGCGATTGTTATAAAAAGCGGCTGTTTTGGTTTTACTCATTTTCCTTTGAGACGGCCTTTGCGGCTTTCCTCACCCGGTTCGTCCGTGACGGATCGGATGTCCAAAGCAGCACCAGCCAAGAGAACTACCCATCACCTTTAGCAAGAGCTGTTTGCAGCAGGGCAGCAGATTTCATTAACCGTACTAACACGCTGCTGTAGTGATTGCCCTGGCTCAGTCTCTAAGACCTCCCTCAGCTCGGCCCCAATGGCGAGCCAAGGGTGGCCTTTATTTCTGCAAGGGTGGCTCGAGTGGAAAAACTACTGAACGGCTTTGAAGCCGCATTCCAAGTTCTGGGCGAGTTTTCAGTAGGGAGTAAGGACGCCCTGTGGGATGAGGCGGATAGCTATGCCTGACGAGAGGTGCATGTCAAAGAGTAACAATGACCGTTAAGAAGGTTGCCATTTTGGGGTGAGGGATAGCGGAATGTTGCTTCGCGAGGAGCGCGTATTTATGTCGGACGCTTAAGCTATCCCCTTCCTTCGGTACCCTCTCATTGAGTCGTAAGCTCTTACCTCTGGCCAGATTTCCGCTAACTTTTCCGCAATAACTCACGCGGGGGAGAAGAGTCTTTCTATTATGAGAATCCTTATTGTTACCCCTGAACCGGCATCCGCTCTTAAACCGCGTGTTTTTCGGTTCGCTAAACTATTAAGTACCGCACATGTCGTTCACATCGCGTATATCGACGAAATCCAGGGGAGACAAGTGCCAACTGATATTCGTGTTGACGGCCAAAATCAGCTACAAGAAGTAGGGATTGAAACACACCAACTTCGCGCGTGCTGGCCACTCGCTATTGTGCCATTACTGGCTAATTACATGCGCGGTCTGCCCCTTCGAGTGGGCTTGTACGCGCAGGGTAAGATCCGTTCACAAGTTGAGCAGCTTGTTGGCAAGGTTCGCCCCGACCTGATACATGTAGACCGCGAGAGAGCATTCCCTGTTGTTTGTCACTTAAGGATACCGCTCGTCGTCGACCTCACCGATCCTGTCGGCTGGTACTTAGAACAGCGCTCGCGGTTAACTCATCCTCTGCTATCCGAGCTTCTACGCATAGAGGCGAGAAGAATGTGGCTCTACGAAGGGCACATTGCGAAGCAGGTTAGAGAGATATTCTTTGCGTCTGAATTCGGGGCCAGTAGGTTCAAGGATAGATACCCCGGCGCGAAGGTCGGCGTAATCCCAGTCCCCCTCCCGCCCCCCGCAACGGCTGCGTCATCATCACCCCTCTTGCCGGGGGGGCCGCCCCATATATGTTTTTTCGGAAACCTATACTACCCGCCTAACGTCCAAGCCATTACAGATTTCGTCAAGAATTGTTGGCCGGAAGTTCGCGCCCGACTTCCAACCGCCACCCTGCATGTCGCTGGCAGCCGACCCCACAGTGCAATCACGAAACTGCAGCGCCGTGAAGGGGTTTACGTTCATTCAAATCCGGTCGAGATGGGCTCGCTCTTGCGAGGCTGCGATGTAGCCGTCGCGCCACTTGAAGTGTGTGCAGGATTCCCCAATAAGATCGTTGACGCCGTCATTACAGGCGGCCTCCCAGTCGTCGCCTCATCCGCAGCCCAAGCCGGATTACCCCCTGCGGCCCGGGATACACTCCCTACGGCTTCGGAGCCGCGTGAATGGGCTGAGAAGATTAGTATCCTCTGGCAAAGGAAGGATCTGCGACAAGATTTAGTGAACAAAATGCGGGACGCGCTCACCTCAACCCTTAATAATGAGTTAATTCTGTCGCAGCTGAATACCACTTATAACTGTGCGCTGTCCTCGTAAACGGCTCGTGTGCCGCCTGACCATGTTATGCCAACGTACTTAAGTTCACCCAACCGAGTTATTTACACGCCGACCCAAAGGCTACCTTTCACCGGCGCAAGCACCTACGCGTCCGGCAAAGAGCATAGATACAGCAACGAGTCGCTCCCTCTTTGACGTTTAGCCGACATGTCTACACACATTCAAGTATCTCCCCCTGCTAGTCTAAGTGCACGCCGCATGTGGGCACTCACCAATCTTGAGCGTGTCCTGGCCTTTCTATTCGCCATTCTCTTAGCTCCGCTTTTCATAGCGGTCGCCATTATCATTGTTTGCGTATCAAGAAGAACTCCACTCGTAGCCCACCTCCGTGTTAAACAGTATGGGGAACCTTTCTGGATGCTCAAATTCCGTACGATGTGGCATAAGCCTGCCAGCAAGTCTTTCCTAAAGGTAGTAGAGTTCATTGCTGACGAGGCAGGCCCCTTATCTAAAAAGATAGGAGACGAACGAGTTAGCAGTCGACTCGCGCGGTTGTGTCGGCAGTTTTCGATAGATGAATTGCCACAACTGATACATGTGGCGGCGGGTGACATGGCTTTAGTCGGCCCCCGGCCCCTCACCAGGACAGAGTTGCTCACTCACTACGGGCCTCACGCCCGAGAGGTTTTAGGCGTAAAACCGGGACTCACAGGGCTGTGGCAGGTTATGGGCCGTAATTCCCTTACCTACCGACAAAGGCGCAGGCTCGATTTATTCTTGGTACGGAGTAGATCCGCGAGGCTATACGCAATCATCCTCGGTCGTACATTTTATCAAGTATTTAGCGGTAAGGGCGCATGGTGACAATCCCCGCCTCAAGGATACATTTAGCGACTACCGAGGTGCGCTGGCCAGTCAGCACTGTAACATTCACTATGCCGGAGCCCCTTCGACAAGGCCGTCATATACATGCGCCGCTGCATAACATGTACAGGGTTACCGTTTATGGGCCACAGGGCGAAAGAGGGCACCCCCTCGTCCCGTTCTTGTATAAGCAATTCCCGGAACCTGCTCAGAAAGGACAATCTCCCGCCTTTGATTCCCCTACCTCCCTCGCGGCTCGTTTTGCTCCCCACACAAACGGTCAGTACAAGCTGTCGCTGGAGGTATTGGAGGGTTCGTGGAAGAATTACGAGTTCCGCCGAATTAAGATCTCAGACCTTCCAGATGATATGGATGTCTCGCCGCGGTTCCGCATGGGAGTAAACATGGGGTGGCACGCCAGCGAATCAGGTGACGAGCGCTTTGGGATGTACGATCTTTGGCTATCCAAGTTTGCCCGGGCCGGGGGAGGGCTGGTCCGGATAATGATGACAAGCTGGGGATTCAGCATCGCCCCGGTGGACTACTCCCCTTGCCCAGAGATCTCCGTCCGCCTCGACAGAGGCTGGCAATTGGATCGAGTGCTGGACCGGTGCTCGGAGTTAGATATCGCGGTGGTGCTATGCCTCTTCACGTTCGATGATTTCAAAGAAGGCTCAGGCTGGGACTGGCGGATTAATCCGTCAAGTATTCACCGGGGTGGCCATTGCCGCACTCCAATCGAGTGGTTCACCCAGCCCCAAGCATTAGACTGGGTCGAGAGATTGCTCATCGCTATCGTGGCGCGTTGGGGAGCTTACAAATGTATTGCCGCTTGGGAACTATTCAACGAGGTCGATCAGGTCGACGGATACCGCCGGGGGATTATCCGGCACTGGTATCAGCGTATCGCAGACCACATACAGATACACGACGCAGTGACGAGGCCCGTTCTCCTAAGTCACGCGAACCCACAGGAGGCCGTAGAACAGAGCAGGGCCGGGGCGCCCTTCCGCCAGATACACACATATGGTTGGCCCAGCTCGTGTTCCGCCCGGAATAGCATTTATTGGGCCAACTGTCTGCGGATCCGCGAGAAAGGCGATGGCCTTATCAGCGAGTTCGCGCCCCGATCTGACAGGCCGCCCACCGAAGAAGATCCTGAGGGCGAGGAAATGCGCAACACACTCTGGGCTTCGTTATTCGCCGGCTGGTTGACACCGGCATGGCCTTGGTACTGGGACTCGCACATCGAGGCGCGCAACCTCTGGCGCGTCTGGACAGGGCTGAACAAGTTTTGCGTTGCGATCAACTGGCTTGAAGCCCCTTGGCATCCCGCCGCCGCAGAGCTGTGCGTTCTTAAGAGCGATCGGCTGGATGCTTCGGCGCACAAAGCAGAAGCGGGTAGAAGGAGACTATACCTGCGCTCCCGGCTCGCCCACTTATTCCGGAACAAGGCATTCCGAAAAATTGCCTACGCCGCTTTTCACCATTTGCGTTTCAGAATACTAACCGACCTCGGTGGTCCGTGTTGCGTGCTGGCGCTATTTCGGCACAGCGCTCCCTCCCCTCCCCAATGTGTCGCTTGGGTTCACAACACTACCGCCGGGCAGCACACAACACCCAGAAGACAGAGTGTCGTACTGAAGCTGAATATCGGGAGCGCCGGAGGCAGGTGTCTAGTCAGATTCTGGGATACATGTAGAGGGGAAGCGACCGAGTACCTGCGAGTCAATCATGCCAGAGGAGCTCTTCGTATCGAGCTTCCCTGGTTTGAACGCGACTTGGCCCTAGATTTGAAGTTCATTAACGGGCCTGACGCCGATGCGCGAGATAAGGATTGTCACACAAGAGGACAAAACGAACTTAATGGCGGAATTGCCCCGCCAAACTTTCAGCAATCCGGCTTTATCGTCGGCACGTCTCCAATCGGTGTGATCGCCCCTGTGCGGGCGTGCCTTGGGGCGGGTGTGCCACAGGAGGTGTGAGATGAAAATTTACCGACCCCTTTTCAATCTCGTCAGCCGGGAACGGCTCAGAAAATTACTCAACCAAAAGTTCACTCTACCGCAGTTGTTAAATCGCGTGAAGTACGAGATGAGCGATAAGGGCAAGGCGCTGCTTGTATTTAGACCAACTTGGATGACCGTCTACGTTTCCGATCGATGTAATCTAGCCTGTGGGTTTTGCGTAAACCAGTCGCCGGATCGCGCCAACGCCGGGTTAGGTTTTCACGAGCCGCTCCAAGATATGACTCTCGCTAGGCTAAGAGAAATTTTAGATAAAACCCCCGAGATCATGGTCGTCACTCTCGCGGGCATAGGCGAGCCGACTGTAAACCCGGAAATTTACGACATGGCCCGCGAGATTCGTGGACGCCACATGCGCGCCAACCTCATCACTAATGGGGTTCTATTGAAGAGAGACGCTGACAAGGTTTTGAGCGCGGGTTTCAACGAAATCCTCGTCAGCGTTAACGCAGTCAACGAATCCGCTTTTGCGGCAGTCGTTAACAAGCCGCCACACACGTTCGGCGTCGTCATCGATGGTGTAAGGGCAATTATTCAAAGGCGCGGACGCCGCAGTGAACCGAAGGTACGTATCGCGTTCGTCTGCACAAAGAGTAATTATAGGCAGATGCACGACTTCATCTCGCTCGGCAAGGAGCTTCGTGTGGATGGGGTCAGATTCCACAACCTCATCACCGACGGCATGAAGCGCTACGAGATCGATCAGTGCCTGTTCGAAGACGATCAGGACGTCGTGCAGTACATCAGGGACTTGAAAGAAGCCGGCCACGGGTCGGGATGGCCCGAAGTCGAGTTCCCCCCGCTCCTCCCGCGCCACGTTCAGGAGAGAAAATGTCAGTGGTATCACAAAAATTTGTGCGTTGACTCTAACGGCAGTGTATCGGGTTGCGGCCGGTTCATTGTACCCCGTCCCGAATACGGTAACGTCCTTACGAATAGGGATGCGTGGAACGGCCAGCACTTTCGGGATATGCGTGAAATGTTCTCCGACAGCACAATCCCACTCCTATCGTGTTGCCAGCATTGCGTCGAAAACGCAAGACAGTGAGAGTGGCGTTCTCTAATGACCGGGTTCGGTACCGGATAAGGACCGCGCGCGAGCGTTACGGCTAGACGTGTCAGTGTACTCAACGCGCCTGCGTCATTAAACTGTGACATCAACTTTCGACATAACCCTGGTAACCGACCGGCGCGAGTTCGACACATTGGCTGAGTCCTGGCAGACCTTAGCCGACAGCTCGCCCACCGCATCCGTGTTTTCGACGTGGTATTGGATTAGCGCGTGGTGGAAACATTTCGGTGACGGGGTCAGCCCTTTCATCATCGTAGCCCGCGACACGGAAGGGAATCTCGTGGGCGTCGCCCCCCTCGTACGTCACCGGCGAGGCCCATTTAGAGTTTTAAAGTTCCTCGGCGCGCCCCACAGCGACTATCACGAGTTTCTGTTTCGCCCCCACGAGCAACCTTTGATCTCGGCGGCAATCTGCAAATTCTTACTCGGCCTACGAGATGAGTGGGACGTGTGGGAAGTTAACGACGTTACGGCCTCATCACCGCTTTGGCCTTTGATCGAGGAGGTTTTTGCTGACGAATTCGAGATACATCCGCTCCGTGACATTACCTGTCCATACGCTGCGCTGCCGGACGACTGGGGCACCTTCTTGGGCGGGCTCTCCCGCAAACGCGGGCGCTACATACGCAACAGGCTCGAGTATCTAGAGCGGATAGGCGTCGGGTACCGTACAGCCACGAGAAAAGATGCAATCACAGAAACCATGGATCATCTTTACTTAATGCACGTAGAGCGCTGGCGTAACAGGAAGTGCCTGAACCCGGTTCATGGGGTTCCTCACTTCCTTCCCTTCCTGAAGGAGGCGGCGATGAACTTTAACGAGGCGGGCTGTCTAGCCCTAGCGGAGATTACGACCGGGCACCGGCCCATGGCTATAGCTCTCAATTTTCGCTACAAAACCAAGGTCTATAACTACCTGAGGGGTTTCGACATCGCTTGGCACTCGTATAGTCCGGGTCTGCTTCTAGATGTCCTAGCGATCAAGCAGGCGATCGAGTCTTACTGCCGCGAATACGACTTCGCCCGCGGGGATGAGGATTACAAGCGAACAATATCGAACCGCCTGAGGGTGAACAGGCACGCCTTCGTCACTCGGAGAGCCAAAAGTGACCTGATGCTCGCTGCGTTCGTGCGTTCGTGCGTAGTGTGGGACAAGCTTGCCCACCGCAGGGGCACGGGACGATTGATCCGATTTATGTCGAAATATTCCGCTAGATAATGGCCATGGTCACCGTCATGCATTCCGTCATCATCCCGACGCGCAATAGGGCGGCGCGCTTGAGACAACTTCTGGACGCTTTGGTGCGGCAAGCCCATAACGCGTCCGGCGTCGAAATCGTGGTCGTAGATAGCATGAGCACGGATGACACGAGGGACGTGGTTACTTCCTACACCCGCCAATACGAGTTCATCAGAGGTTGCGTCGCAGCGGAGGTCGGCGGATCCGCGGCCAGGAATGCAGGGATCAAAACCTCGTTGGGGAGGGTCTTGAG
The DNA here is from genome assembly GCA_036399115.1 of Pyrinomonadaceae bacterium. Taxonomy (GTDB): domain Bacteria; phylum Acidobacteriota; class Blastocatellia; order Pyrinomonadales; family Pyrinomonadaceae; genus JAIVJZ01. Next base: position 9,564 of record DASWNS010000167.1, read on the forward strand.
CTTTTTAGACGATGACGTCCTTCCGTCCCCTAGGTGGCTTAGGGCAACGACGGGCGCATTCGAGAACCCCACGGTGGCCTGTGTGGCCGGGCGGGTTAAGATCAACTGGACGGCACCCCGTCCTCCCTGGCTGCCAGATAAATTCCTGTACTTCCTCGGCGAAAAGGATTACGGCGAAACCTCAAGAGAGTTGGAGTGGGGGGAGTATCCCGGGGCCGCAAACGTCGCGTTCCGCAGGGAAGATATTGTTCGGCTGCGGGGATTTCCAACACACTTGGGACATCATGGGGACGCAATCGGTGCGAACGAAGAAGTTTATTTGTGCAAGGAGTTACGCAGACAAGGGGGGAAAGTTTATTACGTAAGAGAAGCTGAGGTCACACACTTTCCGCCTCCGCACTACGTGACCAGAGAATATTTCCTCGGGCGGGCTAGGGTCCAGGGGGCCGCAAACGCTCAATTGGACATGATGTTCGGCCGGACATTCCGGTGGCTCCGCCTAGGGAAGAGCGTACTCCTACATCCGGTCGACCATCTTGCAAGTCGAGTCTTCCACGCGCTCGATCGTCCGGCCCTGGCTTTCAAGCATCGGTGTGATTTGGAGAAGTCTCGCGGGTACCTCTCGTCTTTCTATCGAGGCTTTCAAGCAGCGGGTGCTAATCCAGGACCGCTCAACCATTGATGATCACGATTTATGATACCTCCACAGCAGGCTCGGAAAGTACTTGTGGTCGCCTATCATTACCCTCCTTCCGGGAGTGTAGGAACTCGTCGGACGCTAAATTTTATTCGCCACCTGCCTGAATTCGGGTGGGCCCCGCTGGTGCTTACTGTCTGTGAAGATTACTACTCCCAGCATGATGACGGGGGCTTAAATGATGGCCTGCCACCACCACCCGTTTACCGCACTCCCGTCTTTAGCCCCGAACGGCTTTTACGGCGTCGGGGTCGAGATGAAAACAGGCTTCAGGCTCATGCAGCACCAACAGCGGCAGCACGTCGGCGAAATCTAGGGTCTGTCATAAAGGGGATACTGCACGCGGTGGCTATACCAGACGAGGTAGCTGGGTGGCTCCCCTTTGCGTTCTTCCGCGGGGCTAGGGTCATTAACAAGGAAAGGGTGGAACTCATATACGCCACATCCCCCCCGCCGACCACTTTAATTGTGGGGGTGTGTTTGTCGCTCATGTCTAACAGACCCTTAGTCGTGGATCTGCGTGACAACTGGGCGGTATATCCCGATTGGCTATATTT